>MWYU01000173.1 GCA_002050375.1 Chitinophagales bacterium 62-2 | reverse complement strand
ACATAAAAATGACAATAATGTATAGAATGACTCCTCTTATAAGAGTTTGTCTAAAATGTATTGTAGATCTAACCGTCACTATTTTTTTATTTAATCCTTTTGGATAAGTATTTAGTCAAGAACACTCGCATCTTGGTAAGAGGAATAATAGTATTACTGGATCAAGCAGAAGACCAAATATTGTCATTATTCTTAGTGATGATCAGGGTTGGGGGGATTTAAGTATGAATGGGAATAAAAATATCCGAACCCCTAATATTGACAATTTTGCTCAGCAAGGAGCCCAATGTTCCAATTTTTATGTATCACCTTTATGTGCACCTACACGGGCGGGATTGTTAACTGGCAGATATCACTACCGAACGGGAGTATATGGTGTTACACGAAACGAGGAATTTATGGACCTGGATGAGACTACTTTAGCCGATATTTTTAAAGCAGCTGGTTACCGTACCGGTATTTTTGGGAAATGGCATAACGGATCACAATATCCTTATCATCCGAACGGGCGTGGGTTTGAAGAATTTTATGGTTTTACAAGTGGGCATTATCCGAATTATTTTAATGCTACTCTGGATCATAATGGGCAAGAGGTAAGAAGCAAGGGTTATATTACTGATTATCTTACCAATAAAGCCACGGAATTTATAGAGAAAAATAAGGAAAATTCATTTTTATGCTATGTGCCTTATAATTCTCCCCATTCTCCCTTCCAAGTTCCTGATACCTGGTATAATGACGTTCACCAACGCGGAATTTCAATGAAATACACCAGGGATTCTTCATTAGAAGAGAAAGATAAAACGATTGCAGCGCTCGCAATGTGCGAAAACATAGATTGGAATGTAGGGAAAATACTTAAAAAATTAGATGACCTGAAATTAACTGATAACACCATTGTAATATATCTGAGTGATAATGGCCCTAATAGCTGGCGCTGGAACGGCGATATGAAAGGACGAAAGGGCTCAGTGGATGAAGGAGGAGTACGAGTGCCGTTTATAATTCGTTGGCCGAAACACATCCAAGAGGGTATAGTTGTAAAGGAAAACACTGCGTATATTGATATATTACCAACTTTGGCTGATTTTGCCGGAATATCAACTGAAGCTTGTAAGCCACTTGATGGCTTAAGCATGAAACCGCTTTTTACCGCTAAAAACTCACCGTGGCCAGACCGGTTTTTGTTTTCTTCTATCAATAAAAAACGAAGTGTCCGGAAAGGACCGTTTTTTGCTCAGGAAGGAGAGTTGTATAACCTGAAGACTGATCCAGGGCAGCGAAACAATATTGCTCAGAATTACCCCATCATTTATCGGGAGTTAAACGATACACTGCAGCAATGGTATGCAGGAATGATTAAAAATATAGACTCAGTGCGTTGGCACCCTGTTGGGTATTCTGAATTTCCTTTGACTGTTTTACCCTCACAGGATGCTGTTTTGCATAGACCAAAAAATAGCCATCTCTCCCATAGTGCCTCGGCACCCAATTCTTCCTGGATCACAAATTGGGACAACATAGACGCTTATGCTCGTTGGGAGATTGATATTCATTCTTCGGGGAACTATGAAGTAAGTATATATTATACGGCACCGCCAACAGCTGTTGGATCTGTATTTGAAATTGATTTTGCTGGTACTAAATCAACGGGCACAATCCGGGAAGCATTTGATCCACCCCTTAATCCAAATTTTGACCGTGTTAAAAGAGAAGGGGAATCCTATGAAAAGGAGTTTAAACTATTAAAAGTTGGTATTATGAAACTGGAGAAAGGGAAAGGAGAACTTATACTTCGTGTAAAATCTATAAAGGGGGGAGGTATGATGGATGTGCGGTCGGTAAGATTACGGTTGATTTAATCCTGATATCTTATCGTGAAGAACAGCGGCTCCGGCACATGTGCTACCAAGAAGCGTGAATGTTTCAGTCACGATTAACTCTATGCTGCTAATAAGCAAAATGATTTGTAAGTACTTGTCAAGGGAAAGTTTAATTGTTGTTTTTTTATCATCCTTACTGTTTCTATTCCTGATAATGTTCTCGATGCTGACTCAAAGTTCTTAAATCCTAACATAGATTGTGTTCGCCACTTTATAAATCTATGGTCTCCTTCTACCCTATTATTTAAATACTTACATTGCCTGATCCTGATTTTCTTTAAGCACCTTCTATTGTAAGTTCTGATCGCCTCCTTGTTCGCTCCACTCTTATCTATATTAATCACTTTCGGACAGCCATTATTACCAATTGCTT
>MWYU01000087.1 GCA_002050375.1 Chitinophagales bacterium 62-2 | reverse complement strand
GTTGCAATTTCAGGACTGTAGATGTCCATAATTTTTTCGCCCCGATGTATCATTTGATAACGATAGCGAACATATAATTTCTCAATCCTTCCTCCTACAATTGCTGAAATGGAACCTATCTCTCTTGTATCATTTTGAATATTGCCTATTGCTTCAATTGCAATGTCTTCACTTTTGTTTTCAATAGTTGTAACGGGAACAGATGTAATTACAAATTCATTGGTTGGCTTTAATAAATCTTCCAGTTCAATGCTGTTTACTTTTTGTCCGTTCTCTTCTTTCTTTACCAACTTCATTCCGCAAATAGGACAATTGCCCGGCTTATCTCTAATGATTTGAGGATGCATCGGACAAGTATGAATTTCTTTTCCTTCTGCAATTTCATGAGAGTGGCTTTCTGTTTCTTTTTGCTTACATGCTGTAATAAAAACCATAAGTATTATGGACATAAAGCAAAGTCGTATGGCTGTTTTGTTGTTCAATTTCTTTTTATTTAATCTCTAATGTTCTTTCTAACTCAACCTGTATATTTAAAAGCTGCTGCAACTGGTCAAGGTATTCAAGCTGTGTCTTATTCAAAGTATCCCATGCATCAAACAGTGTAAATAATTGCTCCGTGTTTTGCTGGTAACCTAACTGCATCACCTGGTAATTTTTACGCAAGGCAGGTATTATATTTTCTTCAAAAAGTTTGACCTGTCTTTTCTTAGTTTCCAATTCATTGCTGATGCCCGTAGCTGTGCCGGATGCATCATTTAAAATTATCTGTCTTTGCTGTGATAATGCTTCTGCCTTCCATCGCAAACTTTCAACATTGGCTTTTGACAGGCGGTTTGCTTTGCCGAAAGGAATTTTTACCATGCCCATTAAAGTGTATTGCATAGGCATTCCACCAAGTCCAAACATGTGTTCATACCTAACACCAAACTCCGGTTTGGTTTTCATCCGTTCTGCATTTTGCTGCAACCATGTTAGCTGAATGTCTTTATCAATTGATTTAACATCGCTTCTGTCAGATAAAACAGTGGTATCGAAAGCTGTACCCTGGAAATCTTTAATGCTATAAACAGTGTCAATTTCAAATTCCTGCAACTTATTTCTGTTCATCAAAGTATTTAGCCTTATCAATTTTTGTTTTCTTTCATTCTCTAACATTAATCTCATATTGAGCAGCTTGCCTAATTCAGCTTTTGCTTTATAGTATGCACTTAATTTATCAAGACCATTTTTATACCTAATCTCTGCATCCTTTATCATAAAGTTGAGCAGCTTCTCATTTTCATTGATAACATTCAGTTTCTTTTGTATCACAATCCCCTCATAGTAATTTTTCTTAGCATCAGCATACAACTGGTTAAGTTCGTACTTTACTTTTTCTTTATCTATTGAAGAAATGCCTTCCATATATGCCGCTTCTGCATCCTGCTTTTTTTTGTTCGGGAACATTTGTTGTACAGACAGCATGTATTGACCCATGCCTGTTGCGCCATTATCACCTTTCTGCCAAAGTTTTGGATTATAAGGTGTCATCCAAAACCCTGTTCCAAATTCAGTGGGCATCCAGTTTCTTGCACCTTTCGCTGCTTCATCCAATGAGCGGATTTGCGCTGCATACATTTTGGCTACAGGGTTGGAAGTATCTATTGTTTGAAGTACATCCGGCAAAGCCATTTTGTTTTGTGCTTTTAGCAAGAAGCAGGTGAGTAGCAGAGAAAATGTTATTAGTGTTTTTTTCATCTTTAATGTTTTACTTCAAGCACTTCAATTTTGCCAAGCTTTCTTAATTCATATTCTTTTTGCATTAAAAAAATAAGGGGCGTTACCAATAAAATGTGTGTAGCAGAAGTTAATACACCCCCAATCATCGGAAGTACAATCGGCTTCATTACATCACTTCCTACACCGCTACTCCATAAAATGGGAATTAAAGCAAACAGTGAAACCGATACTGTCATTAATTTAGGTCGCAATCTTTTGGCAGCACCTGCAATCACATATTCTCTTAAATCATTTTTAGTAATCGTTTCTTTAGAGTTGCCTTTTAACGCTACCAGTTGCTGCATGGCATCGTTTAAATAAATGACCATTACAATACCTGTTTCAACAGCTAAACCAAACAAGGCAATAAAACCTACAGCCACTGCAACAGATAAATTAACGCCCCAGAAATAAATCATGAAAGCGCCGCCAATTAAGGCAAAGGGAATAGAAATCAAACTAAAGAACGCTTCTCTTGCAGAATGAAAAGCAAAATACATAGAGATAAAT
>MWYU01000104.1 GCA_002050375.1 Chitinophagales bacterium 62-2 | reverse complement strand
ATATGACCGTAGGCCTGTTTATACCTTGTTACGTAAACCAGTTTTATCCTAATGCAGCTAAGGCTACATTACAGTTACTTAAGAAATTAGGATTAGACGTTGTATATCCTCCTAAACAAACTTGTTGCGGTCAACCTATGGCTAATTCAGGTTTCGAACATTTGACAACAGGTTGTAACGATCTTTTTATCGAGAATTTTTCAGCCTTCGATTATGTAGTTGCTCCTTCAGCCAGTTGTGTATTGCATATTAAGGATCATCTTCATTCGGAGAAAAACGAAGAGCGGGCTGCAGGTATCAGAACTAAAGTATATGAGCTGGTAGAGTTCTTAACTGATGTTCTTAAAGTTGAAAAATTAGATGCGGTGTTTCCGCATAAAGTTGGCATACATCATAGCTGTCATGGTTTGCGCGGACTTCATTTATCGCAAATGAGTGAACTCAATGCTCCTTCGTTTTCAAAGCCTCAACAATTATTAAACATGGTGCAGGGGTTGGAGCAAATAACATTAGACCGCCAGGATGAATGTTGCGGCTTTGGCGGAACTTTTTGTGTTGCCGAAGAAGCTGTATCAGTAAAGATGGGTAAAGACAGGGTAACAGACCACACCAAAAACGGTGCTGAATACATTACCTCATCCGACATGTCATGCCTCATGCATCTGGAAGGAATACTTCATAGAAATAAGAGTAACATTAAAGTAGTGCACATAGCAGAAATATTAAATTCTACGTATGAAACAAAGTGAAACAAAAGACCATGCAGCCTTAGCAGAAGCTTTTATTAATAAAGATGAGGAGCATGTAAACTGGCATGATGGAGCGCTGTGGTATATCAGGGAAAAACGTGACATCGCTTCCAAACAAATACCTGAATGGGAAGCCTTACGAGAGGCAGCTTCTAAAATTAAAAGCAATGTTATCTCAAACCTGCATGAGTACCTTTTACAATTTGAAGCTAATCTTACAAACAATGGGGTTAAAGTACATTGGGCTGCCGATGCTGAAGAACATAACGCTATTGTTTATTCCATCTTAAAGGCAAAGGAAATTAAGCAGATGGTCAAGAGTAAGTCGATGCTTACTGAAGAATGCCACTTAAATGAGTACCTCGAAGAACGTGGCATTGATGTAATCAATTCTGATTTGGGTGAATATATACAGCAGATAGATAATGAGCCTCCAAGTCATATTGTACTTCCGTGTATTCATAAACGAAAGGAAGAGATAGGCGAACTGTTTCATCAACATTTAGGAACAGAAAAAGGATTATCCGATCCAACATTGCTAACAAGAGTTGCACGCAAACATTTGCGCAATATATTTATTACCCGTCGTGCTGCACTTACGGGTGTAAACTTTGCAGTGGCAGAAACAGGCGAATATGTAGTATGTACCAATGAAGGTAATGCAGATATGGGCGCTCATTTATCGGAAGTTCAGATTGCATCTATGGGTCTTGAAAAGATAGTCCCGCAAAAAAAGCATCTCGGAATATTTTTAAGACTACTTGCAAGAAGCGCAACGGGTCAGCCAATCACCATCTATTCCAGCCATTATAAAAAGCCACGTAAGGGGCAGGAAATGCATTTGATATTAGTTGATGCCGGAAGAACAAGGCAATTAGCACGCCCTGATTTTAGAGACTCTTTGAAGTGTATTAAGTGCGGCGCCTGTATGAACACTTGCCCTGTTTACAGAAAGGGAGGCGGTCTCAGCTATCACAATACCATTACAGGACCAATCGGAGCTATTCTTGCACCGAACCTCGATATGAAAAAGCATGCTGATTTGCCGTATGCCTCTACCCTATGCGGATCGTGTTCAAATGTGTGCCCGGTAAAAATTAATATACACGAGCAACTGTATAAGTGGCGGCAGGTAATAGTTAAAGAAGGTTATGCCGCCAATACAAAGGCTTTAAGTATGAAAGCTATGGCATGGACTTTATCGTCACCTGCAAATTATAATACAGCAGGTAAAGCAGGCCGGTGGTTTTTGCATAACATACCTTTTGTTGTAAATAATAAGTTTAATCCCTGGTATAAGCAACGCGATATGCCCGAAGGGCCGAAGGAGTCTTTTTCGGAATGGTATGCCAAAAACGAGAAGAATGGCAACAAGGGATAGTGGAAGGTTTGAGGGGATAATGAAGATTTATTTTAACCTGTAGAATGCACTGTTGTAGAATGGTTTTTTGCAGTATGATATAGTGTTTAAATTTACGTTTTAGCAGTTAATGCTACAGAAACAATAAGATAATAATCGTAAC
>MWYU01000321.1 GCA_002050375.1 Chitinophagales bacterium 62-2 | reverse complement strand
GTGCTAAAGGATTTCATTTTACCAGGCAGCAAACCGGTA
This sequence comes from Chitinophagales bacterium 62-2, assembly GCA_002050375.1. GTDB lineage: Bacteria > Bacteroidota > Bacteroidia > Chitinophagales > Chitinophagaceae > Segetibacter. Next base: position 2,237 of record MWYU01000321.1, on the reverse strand, counting down.
CCTCAAGCCGTAATAGCGTGGAGGTTATGGGTACGGATGGAAATGCTATAATAAACATTGGTCGCCTTTATGAAATAACAGGTAAAAATGCATGGAAATATACAGGCCCTACTAATAACATGTATCAAACGGAACATGATGAACTTTTTGCTTCTATACGAAACAGGAAGCCAATGAATGATGGAGAGTGGATGGCTAATAGCACAATGTTGGGAATTTGGGCAAGAATGGCTGCTTATACCGGGCAAACCATTACGTGGGAACAAGCTATAAATTCTAATGAAACATTAGGGCCTAAAACAGAAGATTATGCGTGGGACCTTAAGTGGAATGTACCACCTATAGCTAAACCCGGCATTACTAAATTCAGTTAATCCAGTTCTTAAAAACGTTATTCTAAAAATGACATCAACTATAAAAGTTGTTTTTTTCTTACTTATATTTTTAAGCGGGAATTACAATGTATTTGCACAATCCAAAGCGATTGGGTTTGGGAGTGAATTGAACCTCACGCAAATTAATCCTGGCAAAAAAAACAGGGAAAATCCAATTAACTGGATAAATGTGAACACGAATGCTGACACCTGGAAAAGAAATAAAGATTTGCTTATCTGTGCAGGTCAACCTATTGGTGTTATGCGGTCTGAAAAAGAATATGAGAATTTTATCCTGCAGGTTGAATGGAAGCACATGGAAGCAGGGGGTAATTCAGGTGTGTTTGTATGGAGCGATGCAAAACCTGATGAAAAATCCCGTTTGCCCGGTGGAGTAGAAGTGCAGATGCTCGAACTTGATTGGGTTAATCAACATATTCGTGATGGCGTAAAACCACCGGTCGCATATGTTCATGGCGAACTTTTTGGAGTGGGCGGCGTAGAAACTCTGCCTGATAACCCAAGAGGAACCAGGAGCAAATCTATTGAAAACCTGTGCAAAGGAAAGGGTGAATGGAATAGCTATACAGTTGTATGTGTGGATGGAGTAATTAAACTTTCGGTAAACGGCAAATTTGTAAATGGAATAAGTAAGTCAACCGTAAGAAAAGGCTACCTGTGCCTGGAATCAGAAGGTGCAGAAATCCATTTTCGTAATTTAAAACTGGTAGAACTTCCATGAAAACGGAGCCGTAAAGTTTTGCCGGTATCTCTTAAAATTTTCACGATTAAAGAATCGAAAAACGAACGCTTGTTAATACGATTACTTATATGAAAGGATTTCTTTTAAAGCTGCTCCCGGTTTTCATCTTATTAGAAATTTTATCGGGTGCTCCTGGCATAACGCAGGTAAATAAGAAAAAGGCGCTTCATAAAAAAAATACACCTAACATTTTATTTATAGCGGTTGATGATTTAAGACCTGAATTAAAGTGCTATGGAAGCAAGCATATCTTATCACCTAATATTGACAAAATTGCTAAAAGGGGCTTTCTGTTCGAAAGAGCTTATTGTCAGCAAGCAGTTTGTTCGCCAAGCAGAACCAGTCTTTTAACCGGTCTCAGGCCAGATGCTACACATATCTATGATCTTTTTACACACTTTAGAAAAACAACACCTGATGTAATTACGCTACCTCAGCACTTTAAAAATAACGGTTATCAAACTCAATGGTTTGGCAAGATTTATCATGCAGGCTTGAATGATTCCGTCTCATGGACCATTGCAGGTAAAACTTTTGAGAATGAAAACAACTGGCGCTCTTATGTGCTCGAAGAAAGTAATATTATCGCTGATAAAAATAAGGGTCCCGGACCACCATTTGAAAAAGCAGATGTACAGGATGATGCATACCCTGATGGAAAAATTGCCAATCATGGCATTGAAGCGTTAAAACAATTCCGCACTTCCGGTAAACCATTTTTTCTCGCCTTAGGTTTTTACAAACCGCATTTGCCTTTTAATGCTCCCAGTAAATATTGGGATATGTATAATGCTGCAGATGTAAAATTGCCCGATCATATGTATCCTCCGGATAACGCACCTGCATTAGCTTCCAGCGGATGGGGAGAATTAAGAGCCTATTCAGGTATGCCTGCAAAAGGTGAATTATCCAAAGAACAATCTATTAATTTAATTGATGGTTCTTACTGTCTTATTATCAACAAGCTTAGCAGTCTTAAGGCAATGGCAAAAACTATTCTTATAACGCCTTTGCAACGTTCAGATGTCGTGTATATAAATAACCGGAAGAACAACGCATGGGGCTCCTATACATATAAGAGCGGTCAATCGCTTTAGCAG
>MWYU01000169.1 GCA_002050375.1 Chitinophagales bacterium 62-2 | reverse complement strand
GTTCAACGATGCCGATCATAACAAAATATATTTTTATTGGAATGAGGCATATAGAGGTATCAAATATGCAAATACTGTCATTTCCAGAATTGATAATGCCACGTATGATTCAGTTGCAGGGCGCAATGCCATTTTGGGGGCCGCTTATTTTCACAGGGCATTGCGTTACTACCGGCTTACCCACCAGTTTGGTGATGTGCCTGCAGTAATGAAGGAAATTGATGCTGCTAAACTTGATTTTTATTCTACCAGGAGGGAAGTGATTCTTAAAAAAATAAAAGAAGATCTGGACTCTGCACAATTGTGGGTTCCGGATGTTGCTAACAAAGGCGATGTAACAAAAGGAGCAGTAAGTCATTTACTCACAAAGGTGAATCTTGCATTAGGCAACTTTGATGATGCCATAGCTTCTGCAAACAATATAATTAACGGTAATACTCATAGCCTGATGACAGTTCCTTTTGGATCTGCATCAGGCCCTGTTGTAATACCACCCGGTTCAATAAATCCGGTATCATTACCACATAATGTGATCTGGGATCTGCACAGGCCCGAAAATAAATCCCTTGGTGCAAACAGAGAAGGTATTTACATGATAATTGACAGGTTTGGCGAAGGCGGTTTTTATACGGGAACCACCACGCTAACAGGAGGCATGCGCATTATGCGGCAGGCCGTTCCTTTATGGGGCACTAATGTAAGTACGCCTACAGGTAAAAAAGGAACCAATGATAATGTAACTGCAAGCTTGAATTACAAACAGTCTAATTTTGTAGGCAGAGGTATTGGAAGGTGTCGTGCAACACCTTACAGTTACCAGGACATTTGGACAGACACTACTGACCTCAGACATTCGAGGCAAAGTGGAAACTGGATTAATATGGAAGACCTTGTTTATAACGAACAGGCATTAAAGACCTCTAATGATACCAACTACCTGCGGCCTTTGCAATTATATAACCCCAGCGGTGGTTTGCTTTGTACAGATACCATCCGGAGCTGGTATCCATGGCCTCAATATAAATTATTTATACCCGATACTGAAAACTCTCCTATGCAGGGTGGTCACAGCGATTGGTATATATTCAGGATAGCAGAGACTTATCTTTTGCGTGCAGAAGCTTATTTCTGGAAAGGAGATCTGGTAAATGCAGCCCTGGATATTAATATCGTAAGAAGCCGTGCAGGTGCGTCTCCTCTCGATGCTTCGGAAATAAATATAGGCACTATACTCGATGAAAGAGCCAGGGAACTTTTTTATGAAGAGCCACGTAAAACAGAGCTAACACGTATAGCTTATATATTGGCAATGACAGGACAGCCGGCATACAATGGTAAAACATACAACATGGCCACATTCTCAGAAAACAATTTCTTTTACGACCGTATAATAGAAAAAAATATTTTTTATCAAAAAGGCATTAGTACCAACTATGGTAATGTTTATACGATAAGTCCTCATCATGTGCTTTGGCCGGTTCCTACAGTATCTATCCAGGCCAATACTTATGGACGTATCAATCAAAATAAAGGTTATACAGGATATGCATTAAATGTTCCACCACTCGATATTCCATAACCGTAAATTAATATTTAATTGAAAAGAAAATTTGCATTTGAGCCGGTGCAAAAATTTGTTGTAATAAAAAAAAATCATAAAAAATGCCTGACAAAGATTTTTTAAACAGCAGAAGATACTTTTTAAAAAACACAGTTAAGACAACAATAGGGACAGCTGTATTAGCAAATTTTCCCACAATTGTTCCTGCGTCCGTTTTTGGAAAAAATGCTCCCAGCAATAAAATTAACATAGGGCAAATTGGTTGTGGACGCATTGCCCGTACTCATGATCTTGCGGAAACATTAAAATATGATGTTGCCCGTATTGTTGCTATAGCCGATGTAGACCGTTTGCGATTACAAAGCGGTAAGCAATTGGTAGAAGGCTGGTACGCAAAAAAAACAGAGAAGGATAATTATATTGATGTGAAAACTTATGAAGATTATCATGCCCTGTTGGCCAATAAAGATATTGACGCGGTGATGATCAGCACACCCGACCACTGGCATGCTCAGCCTGCTATTGAGGCAGCTCTGGCGGGAAAACATATTTACCTGCAAAAACCAACTTCGCTAACTATTGAAGAAGGACGCCAAATGAGTGACACAGTACAAAGATCAGGTGTAACTTTTCAACTTGGCAGTCAGCAACGTTCTGCAAACCCGTGGCGACAGTTTAAAAAAGCATGTGAACTTGTCAGAAATGGCCGTATTGGTGAAC
>MWYU01000695.1 GCA_002050375.1 Chitinophagales bacterium 62-2 | reverse complement strand
GTATTGGAAATGGCAAAAAAATCTTTGACGACCGAAAAGATGCTTCATGAAAATTTTGCTTGATGAGAACTTACCCAGACAACTTAAGGCAGACTTTGGAGCTGATTATGATGTGAGGACTGTGAGAGATATGGGTTGGCTGGGTAAAAAGAACGGAGAACTTTTGGGCCTTATTGTTTTTAACGGCTTTGACTTTTTGGTTACTATTGACAAAAATCTCCGCTATCAGCAAAACCTTGACCGAATTGAATTAAAGATATTCCTGCTACTATCAATTAATAATCGAAGAGAAACATTACAGGCACTTGTAGAGAAAATAAAAGACAAGATAAGGGAAGGCAACCTGAAAAAACTAAATGAAATCTCCTGAATTACACTGGGTGTTTATAACATCGGGTTGATAAAAATAGAGGCGACGACATGTTAAGCAATAAAATTCTAAAATCTTTTGTTACTATAAAACATAAATTAAGTGAAGTACTGCCAATGCAGCTACTTTCGCAGGCGTTCAACGTTTCGTATATAAGCAAAAACCCTTTCAACATAAATGAAAGGGGTCTGCGGTAAATGATATAGGAGAAGGTTATTTAAAGTTCAATCAATTCTCAGCAACCATGAAAGTTATAGTTTGGTTCACCTCTGAGTCTACAAATGATCCATCCTTTTTTGCAGGCACCCATTTAGGACCTTTCTTAATTAATTTTATTGCTTCTTCCTCTGATCCATATCCATTTGATGTTTTTGCAACAACGTTCGTAATGCTTCCGCCCGCATGCACATTAAAAGTAAGTTTTACAGGATATTGTCCGGCAGGTGCACCATTTTTAGCTAAAACGTTTGCGTCTAAGTTCTTTTCAAGATATCTTCTCCAAGCATCCGCTCCGCCTGGAAATTGGGCATCTTCGTCTGTTTCCTGGGCGGCAGTTTGTTTACTTAAAACGAAATCAATCTCCTGCTTCACCTCGAACGCAACTTTTCTTCCATTTTGAATGGCGGGTTTCCAGGGTGTGGAGTTTTTAATTAAGCGAATAGCTTCTTCTTCCAAACCATTACCTAAAGATGTAAGTGGCTCAAAATTGCTAAGATTGCCCTCTTCATCTACAATGAATTTTATTACAACCTTGCCTTCCGTTTTATTATTAATAGCTTTTGTCGGGTACTGAAGATTGGCTTTTATGAAATCGGAAAAGGGAGTATTACCATTCCCATAAACTGGTGGATTTTCAACTCTGGTAAAGACTTTATCAAACTTTTTTTGCGGAAATGGAGTATCTGTAATTACCGTTTCTTTCTCAATTGGTTTAGTAGTAAATATTGCCACTCCATTTTTTCCTTCTTCACCATATTTTTCAAGCTCTTTTCCTCCCATTATAGTGGAACTACTAAACCCAATTGGTGCTTTTCTATTTTCAAATTCTTTCAACTTATTTTCAAATTCTTTCAAGGTCATTTTTTTACCGTCTAAGATTACGAGACCTGGAAGTAATTTCTCTGCAGATGAATCTAACACTACCGGAACCGTAAAAGAACTTTGGCCAGCAAAGCCTTCTTTTACTGCCTTTCTTTCCTTATACCGAAAAGAAAAAAATAATATTACTACAGTTAATAATGGAAGCACCATTATCCTTCGTATATAAGAATAACGGGGATTGGTGATTGTGGTAAGCATAATTAATCTTCTTTTTATAGGTGAATGAAAAAATAAATTAACAGGCATGAATGAATGTGCAGGATAAGTGGCTTTTAAAAGCATAGTGGCAAACGAATGAGCATCTCCATCACTCACCGCTTTTTGATCGGCTATAAATTCATGTATCATGTTCAGTTCTTTGCGAATAAGCCAAAGGAAAGGATTACACCAGCCAACTATTAGCATAAGACTTAGGAACAATTTATCGGCACTATGTTTTTCCTGAACATGCGCAACCTCGTGCTTTAAAATATGCTGGCCGGCACTACTGTCTACATCAATTTCTTTATTCCAAAAAATGTATTTGAAGAAGGAAAAGGGAGTGCCGGGTGTGTTGCTGAAAACAAAGCATATATTCTCCCAAAATGTATGGGGATACGTTTTAACAAGAACATAAATTTTTATCAGAGAAACGATTAGTGCCGACAGGAAAACAAAAGATATAAATCCCAATACTCCCATTGCTACATTATCCCAATTCCAAAACGAAGTATTTTTAGCAACATAAGCATCGGCTTCATATACAAAGGTTACGACTTTCATTGCCTCTGATTGCTGCGTTTCTTTCCAGAACTCTATTTTAATTAAGGGAATAACAAAGGATAAAGCAACAGACGACAATAAATACCAACGGTTATACTGATGGAAGCGTTTGTTGCGAAGAGCTAACACGTAATAGCAATACATCATGCCACTGCATATTATTACTTTAACCAGGTAATAAAAAAATGGAAGCATTCTTTTTACTTTTTTTGTTTTTTAATTTGTTCTAAAAGCAATTCAAGGTCTGCTGCAGTTAGTTTGTTTTTTTCTACCATAAAAGAAACTACATTGCTAAAAGACCCTTCAAAATATTGCTCTACTAATGTTTTAATAGAGCTGCCTGAGTAATCCTCTTTTTTTACAAGAGGGTAATATTGATTAAGCCTTCCAAATGTTTCTATACCTACAAATTTCTTATCTGTAAGGATTTTTAAAATAGTGGCAACGGTATTTGAATGAGGCTTGGGTTCAGGTATTTGTTCAATAATGTCTTTCAAAAAACCCTTTTCTATTTTCCATAAGGCCTGCATAATTTGCTCTTCGGCCTTGGTTAATTGCTTTATCATTAACTAATAGTTTAGTTATTCAAATGTAATAACTATTTATTTAGGCGTCAAACTATTTTTTTAGTTTGAACAAGAAAGCCACCCGTTTCCAGGTGGCTTTAATAAATTATCCCGATTGTAACTACACTTTTATAACCTTACCACTTCCTGAAGTTTTGGAATTGATATTTGTAGCTGCACCTTTATAAAAAACATTTCCGCTGCCGCTTACTTTTGCATCAATGCTTTTGCCGGCATTAACTCTTACGTTACCGCTTCCGCTTACTTTAGCAAAAACATCGTTGCATCTAATACCACTGCAATCCACATTTCCACTTCCGCTTACATTAGCAGTAATATTGCTGCAACTCTTACCATCTAAGTTTACATTCCCACTTCCTGAAACTGAAACTGTCAACTCATTTAAAGCGTCGAACCCTAACTTAATATTTCCTGAGCCAGACACATTAATATCAGTTTTGCCTGTATTGCTAAAAGCTCCATCTCCATTAATATTCCCACTGCCACTAACGTCTAATGATGTCAGCCTTGTAAGTGATGCATATACCACTATCTTCTCCTTTGATTTTAGGCTCACCCCCTTTCTTGTTCTTATAACAAGCTTATCATTTTTCACTTCTGTTTCAATGTATTGAAGCAGGTTCTCATCTGCCTCAACAGTAATGTTATTTGAGTTTCCGTAATTGACCTGCACATGCATTGATCCATGCGACGAAATACCCGTATAACCACTTGCCGAACGTGTTTCTTTTTTCATTACTCCGTTACCTTTAATTGTTTCCCATGGAGCATAGCTGCTAAAAATTATAATTGAACTTAATAGAAAAAGAAATTGTTTCATAAAAAAATGATTTGATGGTTGATGATAAATTAGTTGAACGAAACAGGAAAAGATTAGTTACAGCAAATAATGATATTTGGATGAACGGTCAAATTCTACTACGAGAAACCTTTACCTGAAGGAAGCGGACGGTTACAATTAATATAGTATGTAAAAGCAAAAATAAATTCAGGCGTAATGGGAGGAATAAACAACAAAATACATTTAGACAGAAGAGCAAGAGAGCATAGGAATACAAAGATTTATGAACATAATTTACGTCGCAGCCGATGAGCTCTAATTAGGCTACCCATACTATCCATCATAAAACCACTTTTTTTGTCGTCACTTTTTAAAAAGGCATAGTTTTATTTCTATTCAATCTTCAGGCTGTGCTTGTGCTTTATATTATGAAAAGAATATTGCTGGTTTGGTTTTTTATATGCTTTTTTAAATATCTGCCCGCCTCCACCATTGTTATTTATATAACACCTGATTTTGTTATCATGGCTGCTGACAGTAAAGCCGTATATACCAATGCAAAAACCTTTGAGGAGACAAGTGAGAAAGTGTCAAAAATTTATAAGAGTGGGAACGTTTACTTTAGCCTGGCCGGCCTTACCTTAAATGAAACACAACTTTTTGACGTAGCTAAAATTGCCGACGGTGCTTTTAAAAATACCCAGAACCTTAATTCCGCTGTAAAAAAGATTAAAGCAACAGTGGCTGAGGCGCTGGCACAGTATCTTACTACCCAGAAAAAGAATAACCCTGTCTTATTTAAAAATAATCTTACCACAGAAAAATATATAACATCTATTGGCATAATTACTATTAAAAATAACAAGCCTTATACGCACCTGATAGGATTTATTGTAACAGATGACCAACAACTTAACATAAGAACGCAGGAAGAAGTTTATGCTCCGGGTTCAAAAAGAGATGCCGTTTATTATTTAGGCACTTCGGGTGAAATTAACAGGTATATGAATACCATAGAAAGCAACAAATTAGAGCCGGTACGATTTGTAGAAAAGCTGATGAGCCTGCAGGCATCTAAAACACCAAAGGTGGTTAGCCCGCCTTTCGATATTATTAAGTTAACCGCTAAAGAAACAGTTTGGGTGCGAAGAAAAAAAGGAACCCCGGTTGAATTCAAGTTGGGAGACATTGAGTCAAGAGGTCATTAAGTCATTGCGTCATTAAGGCGCTTAGTCACTAGTAATTTGGAAATTTGGAAATAGAAAACTTAAATGCCTTATATCAACGTTCAGGCATAAAACTGCGAACACAAAACTACAAACCCAAACTCCAAACTCGAAAACTCCGAACTCCTATCTCGAAAACTCCTGTCTCCTACCTTATCAACGTTACTGTCCCTTTTTCGAAATACGCTTTATCGTTATAGTCATATCCTTTTACCATCCACACAAATGTTCCTGATGGCTGAAGCATACTTGCAATAGTTCCGTTCCATCCCTGGCCGGTTGTATTTGTAGTATAAATTCTTTGTCCCCAGCGGTTATAAATGCTGAAGTATTCTAATCTCTTCATACCTACCACTATTGGTTTTAGTATATCATTTTTGCCGTCGTTATTGGGTGTAAAAGCGGTGGGTACAAAAATGGAAGGACCGGTATTAAAAACCTTTATTGTTAAGAAAGCAGAATCTACACAGGAAGCTTCGTTATAAACAAGCAGCTTGTACTGTATGCCATTACTGCCGGTATTATAAAGTGCTACAGGGTTGGGAATGTTTGCAGCCGATAAACCAATAGCGGGTGTCCACAAATATTTTGTTCCTCCTGTTGCCGTTAATTGCAATGGCTGATTAATAATAACGGCAGTATCTCTTCCGGCAGAAGCGTTTATATCAGGCAATACGGTAACTACAACGGTGTCGCGGGCCGGCTTGGGGCATCCCTCACTATCGAAGGCAGTAAGTACGTATGCAGTTGAACTTGCCGGCTTTGCTACCGGGTTTAATGAGTTAGCAGTTGTAAGTGAAATTGCAGGTGCCCACTTAAAGCTATTTCCATTGGTTGTTCCGTTTAAAGGAGCAGGAGTGTTGAAGCAGATGGTGGTATCGGTACCTGCATTTACAAGTGGGTAAGGAACGGTAGTTACAACTACCTGGTCTTTAGCTGTACAGCCACCTATGGTTGCGGTTACTTCGTAAGTAGTGGTAGTATTCGTTACAGCAAAGGGGTTGCGTATATTAGGATTTATCAATTGAGATGCTGGTGTCCATGAATACTGAAAACCATTTGAAGCGACTCTTAATTGTATAGTATCGGTACTGCAAATAACAGTATCGTTCATTGCCTGCAGGTTAACCCGGTCCGTAACACGAACTAACACAGTATCCTTATTAAGACAACCGTTATCATCCAGATCAACAAAATATTTTGTGGTGGTTAGCGGTGTTACATTAGGGTCAGGTGCGGTAGCATCGCTTATATTTACGTTCGGCGACCAGGTGAAATTACCGTTGCCACTTGCCTTTAACTGCACAACATCGCGTACACAAATTAAAGTATCGTGAAAGGCAAGGGTTAAAGGTGGTTTATCAACTATGTTAACAGGTTTTATAGTAGTGTCGATGCATCCTTTAGAATTTGTTACAATCAGCCGTACGCTTTTCGTTCCCATAGAAGGGTAGGTATAGGTAACATTTCTTTTGCTTGAAGTATCGTTCGAAGCACTAAGCTCTCCATAATCCCAACTCCATGAATTTACAACGCCATAAACTGTAGTAGTTGCATCAGAAAAGTTACTTGGTTTTGAAAAACAAACACCATTTGAAGTAACAGCAGGAACGAAACCAGGATAAACTCTTGCAATGGCTGTAGTAGAATCGGTACAAGGTTGATTTCTGTTTATAGCCAGTTTTATAGTATAAATTCCGGTATCGGCAAAAGTGTAAGAAATTGTTGCGCTGGCTGAAGTAAAAAGAGACTGGCCCTGTGCATTTAACAGTTCCCAGTTTTGTGTTTTTATCAGCGGACTATTTGAAAGATTGGAAAGCGTTATAGTTTTGGTATCCTTGCAAAGCTGGTATTCAGGCTGCAATACTGCTCCGGCAATATCGCAGGGAGCAATATTTATTTGAAGGTCTTTTCGTTGGGTGGCAATAACAACACCATTTCGAATTTCATCAACGCATACCGTAACTACATAAATACCAGTTGGCGGGGCAATACCTGTAATTAAGCCTGTATTTGTGTTTACCTGTACCTGGCCTCCCAAAGGTTCTGATCCATCGAAGGTTGACCCATATGGAACAGATTGGTATGGTGGCGCTCCAACCGGTGTACTATTATTTCCTCCGCTTCCGTTGCTTGTACTTTGAAAGGCATTGCAGAAGCTATATCTAAGCTGGTCGCCATCATCGTCGGTAGCAGCAAAGCTGTACGAAAAGCGGTTGTTTGCACAAACGATAACAAGGTCACTTCCAACAAATTTAGCGCTGCTGTTTTTGTCGGCATTTATAACAGGTGCGGTTCCGGGAATTTCAGTTGTATAAAGCGCACCAACACTTCTATAGCCGGAGGTGAAGTTGGTAATTGTATTTATTCTAAAGTTAACCTGGCTCGAGAGAATATAACCGTCAGGATTGGATGGAAGCGATACCGAAAAATTATAATAGCCTACTTCATAACAAACAGCAGGAGGATTGGTGATACATGGGTCAGGATTTGTGATACTTATTGTTTCCGTATTTGAAAGGGAAGCATTTATATTAGTTATCCTGGCAGTTGTTCTTCGGTTAAAGACACTGATAACGGCGGGGTTATTAAACTGGCGACCACTACTGCAACGCATAAAAAGTTTTAAAGTAACCCTGTAATTGTTCAACCCGTTTGAGGTTCCCGTATAAGTATAATACATTTCTCCTCCCGTTATGTGATCGGCTTTTGCAGAAGAAAAAATGCAAAAAAGGAAAAGGAAAATAAAGAAAAATTGTTTCATCAAAGCACCTCTATTCTTAATTAATGTTTATGAAAGTACGACGTTTTGAGAAAAGGTGGGTGTAACAGGTATAAATTTTTCTATGTAGTTTAATGCCATTACATTACAAAATTTTTAGAATGAAAAGGATATTATTTGCAGTTGCACTATTACTTTCAACATCTTCTTATTGCCAAAATTGCCTTGGCTATTACCTGCTTCAAAACAACAGGACTATCGACAATACAATCTATAACAAAAACGGAGAAGTGTATGGTAAACAGGTCTATTCCGTTTCTGGAGTATCATCAGAGGGAAACACTACAACTGCTAATATAAAGCTGCAAATGTTCGACTCGAAAGGAAAGATGATGGCTAATAGCACGAATAATATAAAGTGCAAAGGAGGCGTTATAATGATGAATATGAAAATGATGATGGCCCAGGAGCAGCAATTTGCAGATGCTGCAAACGCAAAAGGTGAAAGCGCTTTTATAGAATATCCTTCGGCAATGAAAGTTGGCGACAATTTGAAAAATGCAACTTTTGCCATGGATATGAACCGTGGTGGTATGCAGCAGCACGTGTCAGTAAAGATAACTAACCGCAAAGTGGAAGGTAAGCAGAAGATAACAACTCCCGCAGGTTCGTGGGACTGCTTTAAGATTTCTTATAAAGGTAAAATCGTTGTTAACGCTATGGGTATGGAAATACCTTTGGACTTAAATGGCACCGAATGGTTTGCCGCAGGTTTTGGTATAATAAAAACCAAAAGCAATTTAGGCGGTACAGAAATTACACGTATCGGTAAGTAGTTTAGAAGCTGCTTTAAAGTTATTTCAATTACAACAAAGTGTAGCTATTGGGATATTTCAAGTTGAAGAAAGGAGTTGTATAAGTCTACCGTAATTGCTCCTGGTTTGCCACTTATTATCTGGCCATTTATTTTTAAAACTGGTAATATTCGTTTGGTAGTGCTTGTAAGAAAGACCTCTGCAGCATTATACAATTCGTTTACGGTCACCTGCCTTTTTTCTACCTTATACTTTTTTTCGGCCAACTGTAAAACCATCATTCTTGTAATGCCTTTTAAAACGTTTTCCCCAGGCGTTATTACTGTTCCGCTTTTAGTAACGGCAAATACATTAGCTCTCGGAAACTCTAACACAACGTCATCTTTAGTGTACAGGACATCGTCTGCCTTTTGTTGTTTCAATTTATCGCGAAGCCAAATTGCGATCAGGTAATTGGTAGATTTTATTTGCGGAAGATCGCGCATGTATTCATGGAGTACAATGTTCAATCCATTGCTAAACTTCTCCTTTGAAGGTAGCTGTATTGGGTGCTGCAGTATAATGAAATTCGGAGATGCAGGTTCAAAACCATCAGCGGAATAACCCCCGGTCAAAATCATTCTAAAGCCTGCTTCAGCCATGTTGTTTCTTTGTATTAATTCGTTAATCACATCCTTCAATTCTTCTTTTGTATGCAGAGGTTGCAGGCCTAACATTGCTGCTGAATTAAAAAACCTGTCAAGGTATTGGTCAAAAAAAAGAGGGATATAATTTCGAATGCGGAAGTAATCAAATATGGCAAATCCCCTTTGTATAGAAAGATCGCTCACCTGTAATACTGATGCTTCTTCTTCAATAAATTCGCCGTTGATGTATGCTATCATAAGTAATGCGTAAAGTAGAATTAAGAATACTAAATTTACTTGTTTTGCAATTACCTGTTTTTTTAGCTGCCTACATGCTTCTCCAAAAAGAAATATTTCCTAACATCATAATCCTACTTTTCAACCATCTAATTTTTCAACTAATCCCCTTCGTACCTTTGTAGCATGTACGATTATTTGAATGAATTGAACGCGATGCAGCGTGAGGCCGTGCTTCATAAAGACGGACCGATCATGATTGTTGCAGGTGCAGGAAGCGGAAAAACCAAGGTGCTTACCACTCGCATTGCTCACCTTATGAGTGCGCATAATATAGATGCTTTTAATATTCTTGCCCTAACTTTTACAAATAAGGCAGCAGCAGAAATGAAGGAGAGGGTTGAAAAGATATTGGGAAATAGTGAAGCACGTAATCTTTACATTGGCACCTTTCACAGCGTATTTGCGCGCATACTTCGCGCCGAGGCCCGGCGAATTGGGTACCCAAATAATTTCACTATTTACGATACCGATGATAGCCGTAGTGTAATCAAAACGGTGGTTAACGAAATGAACCTGGATGATAAGCACTACAAGCCAAGCGTAGTGCATAACCGCATTTCATCAGCCAAAAATGCATTGGTTGGTCCGGCTGATTACCAGAATGATTATTATATTCAGCAGGAAGACATGCGATCGAACCGGCCGATGATTGGTCAGCTATATCAGGCATATGCTGCCCGTTGTTTTAAGAACGGCGCGATGGATTACGACGACCTGCTGTTTAAAATGCATGAATTGCTGCGCGACTTTCCTGAAGTATTGTACAAGTACCAGCACAAGTTTAAGTACATAATGATTGATGAGTACCAGGATACAAATGCGGTTCAGTATCAAATAATAAAATTGCTGGCAGCAGTACACGAGAACATTGCTGTGGTAGGCGATGATGCGCAAAGCATCTATAGTTTTAGGGGTGCTACTATTGAAAACATTCTGCAGTTTCAAAAAGATTACGACGATGTAAAAATGGTGAAGCTCGAGCAGAACTACCGCAGCACCCAAAGCATATTGAATGTAGCAAACGAGGTAATAAAAAACAACAAAGGCCAGATACCTAAAGACCTGTGGACGGAAAACCTTGAAGGTGATAAAATAAAGCTGGTTCGCACTATGACGGATAATGATGAAGGAAAATTTGTTGCCGATACCATCCAGGAACAAAAGCTGCGTAATCATTTTTACAACAGGGATATTGCTATTTTATACCGGACCAATGCTCAAAGCCGGTCGTTTGAAGAAAGCCTTCGCCGTATGGGAATTCCGTACAGGCTTTATGGGGGCGTAAGCTTTTACCAACGCAAGGAGATTAAAGATGTTTTAGCTTACCTGCGTGTTATCGTAAACACACAGGATGAAGAACCATTAAAGCGTATTATCAACTACCCGATAAGAGGCATTGGAAAAACTACCGTAGAAAAGGCAGTGATATTTGCAAATGAGCATAAGGTAAGCATGTGGGAAGTGCTAACAAGAGCCGGAGAGTTTGGATTTAAAGCCGGTACGCTTGAAGCGATCAACAACTTTGTAACGATGATCAAATACTTTCAAAGTATGTTGACTACGAAGAATGCTTACGATGTGGCAGTACAGGTAGGTAAGCACACCAACCTGATAAAGGAGTTGTTTAACGATAAGACAACGGAAGGTCTTGCACGATACGAGAACATACAGGAGTTACTGAACTCAATAAAAGAATGGACAGAAAGCCCCGGCAACGATGATGGCGAACTTGGCGATAAAAGCCTGGGAAGCTATCTTCAACAAATCACCTTATTAACCGATGCGGATGAAGATAAAGACAACAGCGACGTTGTAAAGCTGATGACTATTCATGCTGCAAAAGGGTTAGAGTTTGCCTGTGTGTTTGTAGGGGGTATCGAGGAAACTTTATTCCCAAGCGCTATGTCAGTAAACACCCGCGAAGAGCTTGAAGAAGAGCGGCGTTTATTTTATGTTGCTGTAACAAGGGCAAAGAAAAATCTTTGGCTTACTTATGCCAATACCCGTTACCGCTTTGGACAGCTTGTGCAAAATGAACCCAGCCGTTTTATAGAAGAAATGCCTGAACAATACATTGACCGGGGCTTTGCCGGTGGCGGTGCAAGAAACCAGGGTTATAATGATGTTGGCGGAACATCTGCATTCGACAGAATGCATGGAGGATGGAAGAGTAATAGTGCGAGGGTTGCCGATCAATATGGCCCGCCGTCAGGTCATAAAGAAAGCAGGCCTGCTTATATGCCTGCAACCCCCACAGCACCAAAAGTAATTGCGCATGTACCCAGTTCGAACTTTTCGGCTAGCGATACTTCAGATCTGCAGCCAGGGCAAAAAGTAGAGCATCAAAAGTTTGGCTTTGGCGAGGTGTTGAAGATGGAAGGTTCTGCACATAACCCTATTGCCACGGTTAAGTTTGAGCACAACGGCGAGAAGAAGATCATGCTTAATTATGCGAAGCTGAGAGTTTTATAGGGAAGGAGGAAGAAGACCCTGCCCTAAAGGGAGAAGAGAGAAAATATCTTCTATTGCCAACTATAGAAAGATAAAAATATCAACGGGTGTATTAGTCCCCCGTTAGGGGCGGAGGGGCTAACTCTCCACACACCCGTTTAATAGCATCACCCACCGGTGTATACCTGAATTGAGGAAGAAATTTAATAAGCTTCGTATTATTAAAACGTACAACAACCTGAGCTGTTTGGGCAGTTTCACGTGTTAAAAGAGGACTTTTACCTGTAAACATTGCTTTTATTTGTTCCAGCCGCCACACCACTGAAGCCATAAAAGGTGTTACTTTTTTATGTGGTGGTTTTTTTCCAAACCCCTTCGCAATTAAAGTGAATACTTCTTTAAAGCTATGGTTGCCTTCACTTAAAATAAAACGCTGTTCGCTAATCCCACTTTCCATTAATTGAATCATAGCCTTTACAACGTCTTTCACATCTACAAAACCACTTACTCCTTCTGTGTACCAGGGAAATTCGTCATAAGCTGATTTAAAAATTCCTGATGATCCTTTACCCCAATCTCCGGCTCCTAAAATTATAACCGGGTTAACGATTACTGCCTGCAAACCTTCACTTATTCCGCGCCAAACTTCCACTTCAGCAAGGTGCTTGCTTTTGCCGTAATTGCTATTGCTGGTTTCCTCGCTCCAGTTCATTGTTTCATCTACTTCCTTGTTATTTCTAATTCTTCCCAAAGCAGCAACGGAGCTTACGTAACACAACTTTTTAACTCCTGAGGCGAGGCATGCATTAACTACATTGATTGTTCCTTCTACATTTACCTTCAACATTTCCCCCCGGGTTTTAGGATTGAAGGAAACAATAGCTGCACAATGGTACACTTCGTTCACCCCTTCCATGTATTCTTCCAAGGCTATTACGTCAAGAATATCTCCGTTAACCCATTGAACTTTTTCTTTTAAGGGAATTTTAGGAATGGCCTTTCTGTACAATGCTTTTACCTGCTTGCCTTGTTTAATTAATTCCGGTATTAAATGAGAGCCTACAAGACCGGTCCCCCCTGTTACAAATATCATTTAAGTTGATAGGTTGATAAATTGAGTAGTTGATAGGTTAACTTCTTAATTGGTTGAAAGTGGTTGAATAGCGGAGTGGCTGAAAAGTTAATTAGTTTAATAATTGATAACTGCCCAATTGTAAATTGTAAAATTGATAAAATGCTCCTATTAACTATTGAACTATTCAATTAATCAACATTTCAGCTTTTCAACTACTTACTATAGTCATAAAATCCCTTTCCTGTTTTCCTGCCAAGTTCACCTGCATCTAATTTGGCTTTTTGTATTGGTGATGTTGTAAGCCGGTCTGGTTCGCCAAGTGCTTTCCAAACAATACTACTTACATTATAATTCACATCCATGCCTATCATATCCATTACTTTAAATGGTCCCATTCTAAAACCTGCAGCTTCCAAAACTTTATCAATGGTTTCAATATCCGTTACTCCAAGCTCTATTAACCTAAGTGCTTCAAGGTAATAAGGACGGGCAATGCGGTTTACAATAAAGCCGGGTGCATCTTTACACAATACCGGTGTTTTTCCTAATTGCTTTGCAAGTTCATATACTTCTTTTACAACCTCCCCACTCGTTTGCCGGCCTTTTACAACTTCTACCAGTTTCATTACCGGCGCAGGATTAAAGAAGTGCATTCCGACTACCTGAGTTGAATAAGTAACTCTACCGGCAATATCTGTAATTGATAAAGAGGAAGTATTTGTTGCAAATATAGTTTCAGGATTGTTTGTAACTGCAAGGTGATTGAAGAGCTCAACTTTAGCATCTAACTTTTCAACTATCGCTTCAATGATAATATCGGCGGAACAATCTTTAATATTATTTGTAAAAATAAGACTGCTTAAAATTGCTGAACTTTCTACTGCACTAAGTTTGTTCCTGCTAATTTGAACATGAAAGTTCTTTTGAATATTTGTCCTGCTTTTTTCAAGCATCTCCCCGTTTACATCAAACAAAATAGTTGAAAAGCCACTTTGGGCAGCAACCTGGGCAATGCCACTTCCCATTGTACCTGCACCACAAACACAAATAGTTTTAATCATGGTTCCTATATAAAAAAAAGAAGCAGCATATTATGCTGCAACTTTTATATAAGTAAAATTATGGACTATTAAGCAACTTTAGAAGTAACGAGCTTACGTTGGCTTCGTTCTTTACTCATTATAAGTGATGGCTTAAGTTTAATTATGCCAACAAGATTCATAATTCGCATAATGTTATAAGTAAGATCGAACTCGTACCACTTTTTAGCAAAATTGGCATCGTCTTTTGCGTGATGATGATTATTTTGAAACAACTCACCCATAAGCAAAATACCAAAGGGAGTAGAGTTTTTTGAATGATCTCCGTTATTAAAATTGCTGTAACCCAGCTTATGACCAAACCAGTTGACAATAGCGCCTTGTATAGGACCCATTAAGAAATGTATAGGCAGTAGTAAAAACCACCAGTAAGAAGGAGCGAAGTATATATAAAAAGCCGTGTAAGCAGAGATAAACAAAAAACGGGTTATGTTGCTATAACCAACTTTGTCAAGGGATTCCCATACGGGCAGATACTCCCTGGTAAATTGGGGATCAGGGAGTTTTTCTTTAGTAAGAAATGCCTGGTAAATTTTGGCAGTATGAAGCATCATGTGCCATATATCTTTAAAAAAATGTGGCGAATGAGGATCTTTTTCTGTGTCGCTATACTCATGATGCATACGATGCATAACTGCATAAGCACGGGGTACTAAAAAAGAAGATCCTTGCGTTAAAAACGTAAGAAAGTAAAAAACTCTTTCCCATATTTTGCTGGTAGTATACATCTGGTGGGAAGCATACCTGTGAAGAAAAAAAGTGTGGAAAAACAGGGATAGAAACCAGTGGGCGAAAAAAAAGATAAGAATTGCTGTCATTTTATATCAAAATTCAATAGAAGTGCGAAAGTAAGTTTAATCAATTGCACGAACAATTTTCTGCTTTTGTTTTATTAAAAAAGTATGCCAAAATATTAATTATCAGACATCGGGTAAGAAAAGAAATTTGGTATGTTCTACTGATATTTCCGGTGGATTGCAAAAGCGTTTAAGAGTAATAATTCAATTTTTTTAACTTGTTTTTTTCTTGCTATACAGAACCGGTAAATTGCCGTAAGAACCTTATATCATTTTGTGAGTAAAGCCGGAGATCATTTATCCGGTACTTCAACTGGCAAATCCGTTCTATCCCCATTCCAAACGCGAACCCGGTAAATTCATCAGGATCAATTTTAAAGTTTTCCAACATCTTTGGATGCACCATTCCGCAACCTAATATTTCAACCCATCCGGTATGTTTACAAAGGCTGCATCCTTTACCTCCGCAAACTGTACAGCTAATATCCATTTCGGCACTTGGCTCGGTAAAAGGAAAATAACTTGGCCTAAACCGAACTTTAACCTCTTTACCAAACATTTCCTGCACAAAGAAATAAAGCGTTTGCTTAAGGTCGGCAAAACTCACATTGTTGTCTACGTATAATCCCTCCACCTGGTGGAAGAAACAATGTGCCCTCGCACTAATGGTTTCGTTACGGTAAACCCGGCCGGGACAAATAATACGAATAGGAGGCTTTTGTTTTTCCATTACCCTTGCCTGTACACTACTGGTATGCGTGCGTAATAAGTAATCGGGATTTTGATTAAGATAAAACGTATCCTGCATATCACGGGCAGGATGGTTTTCAGAAAGGTTTAATGCAGTGAAATTATGCCAGTCGTCTTCAATTTCCGGACCTTCGGCAACAGCAAAACCTAAACGCTTGTATATAGAAACAATTTGGTTACGTACAATGCTTAACGGATGACGGGTACCCACAGGAATTGGATCACCGGGTAAAGACCAATCAATACTTGAAGTTGTTTTATTCTCTCCTGAGGCTAAACTTCCTTTCAGCTCTTCATATCTTTCTTCGGCAAAGATCTTAAAGGCGTTCAGCACCTTGCCAAATTCTTTCTTTTTTTCATTAGGAACATTTTTCATTTCGCCCATTGCTGCTTTAACAATGCCCTTTGTTCCCAAATATTTTATTCTGAAGTCTTCCAAAGCCTCGGTTGTATGTACCCCATAAGCGGAGATGCTATTTTTATAACCTTCAATTTTTTGTAACAAATCTTCCATGCTTGCGAAGATATAAGTTAATCGTTTGTTTTTAAAAGTTGGACGGGTTGAAGATTAAGGAGATTGTGTAAAAACAGAAGAGCTGCTTTGGTGTAAGCAGCTCTTTAGAAAGTAATCTTTATCTAAAATTTTATTTGCTAAAGGTTTCTTGCAAAATTGTGCCGTTATTAATTTTAATAATCAATTTGTACATGCCTGAAGAAAGCGTACTAACATCAATGTTATTATTTAGTAATGTTGATGCAGAAGTTTTTAGCATTGTTCTTCCGCCTAAATCTATAACGGAAATCTCAGCTTTTTGCTCACTTGCCAAACCTGTAATTGTAAATCGCAGTTTGTTATTGATTACCGGATTTGGCATTATGGTTAATCCTGTTTTCGATTGAGAATAGTTTATACGGATAATTGAAGAGTAAACAAACTTTCCATCTGCATCTATCATTTTTAAGCGATAGAGTAAGTAGTCTTTTCTTCCTATGGTTGGAATATCATCGAAACGATATTTACGGGCAGCACTTCCTCCATTTGCCGAAATGGTGGCTTTTTTTATCCATTCACCGGTTTCAATGTTTTGTTGTTCCACTTCATAATTTTTCACATCTATTTCCTGTGCAGCCTCCCATAGCAAAGCAATCAGGTTACGATCTTTATACCCATTAAAATATGTAAGCTTAACAGGTAAAGTAAGGTTACCAAGTTGTGCACGTATTTCACCGTCGGGGTTAGGAGCAGTATGAATGTTGAAGTACGTTAAACCGTTAATCATTGAATCTGCAAAAGTAGCTCTTACTGTACGGATTCCGGTTACTGTTCCTGATGTTGTACCGCTGATATTAAGTGGAACATCTGGCGGACCAACAGTACCTACAGCACCAGGATGAAGATGCGCCGCAATGATATTGCTGGTTAAACCTGTGAAACCTGCTGTTACATAAACCATCCTGGTTATTCTATCCAGGAGAACGACGGGAACCCCTGCGCCCGGAGATAAAACAGGAGGCACTTCCTGTAATCCTTGTGCAAGGCCGGTGAAAACATGTGACTCAAAGGGGGATGTAGGAAGAAGCTGCGCTCTTATTTCACCATTAGGAAAAGTTGTACTACGCACATTTGCATACATATTCCCGGCTAAAAGATCAATTTCCTGTGCTGGGGTGAGTGTGACAGATGCTGCAAGTATTCCGGTTGTGTTGTTAGGCTGGTATTAGTAAGGTTGAAAAGAATTGGCGCATTCACTCCGAATCCTGCAGGCCCTTGAATATGAGACCCGTTAATAAGTCCAGAAAGATTTTGATAATCACCTACCAACTCAAAAAGATTAGTTAGTGTATCATATTTAACTATAAAAGTACCCCTGGCTGCTGAAGCATTTGGAGGCACTTCGGCTGTACCTGTTAATGCATTAGCAAAAAAGCGTTGCTGGCTAAGCATTGTTAATTGCCCTCGTATTTCTCCATTAGGGAAAGAGTCTGTGTGAACATTAACATAGGTTAATCCACTTAATATACTTTCTCTATCAGCAACAGAAATTAAACCGGCTGCATCGAGACTACCGGTGGTGTCAGCAGTAAAAACTAAAGGGAGAATAACAGGACCGCTTGGAACGCCTATGTTTATATTGGCCTCCTTAGCTGCCTTAGTTAACCCGCGATAACTACCCGTTAAATAAAGCATATTGGTGCTTTTATCAATTAACGCATCTACCATTCCTGTGGCTCGTGAACCATTTGGTGGTACTTGCTGGGCACCCTGCAGTCTGGCATTCAACTGTACTGTTTGCCCATCAGTGGTAAGCGTAAGTTGAGCCCTTAACTCCCCATTAGGATAAGTGGTTGAATGAACATGGGTGTACATGTTGCCGGCAAGAAGATCTGCTTCCTGTGCCGGGGTTAAAACTTGTGAACCCGTAGGCGTCGTG
>MWYU01000176.1 GCA_002050375.1 Chitinophagales bacterium 62-2 | reverse complement strand
GTATACAGCTCCCGCAGGCGTTTATCCTTCAGCGTTGGAAAGCTACCGAGCACATTATGCGCATCGCCAAGCTGCCGCAGCGACTCGAGCAGGGCTGGATTCTGAAGACTTAAATTTCCCGGCGGATTGTCGAGAATGACGTGCATGAGCCCTTGTGCATCGGGATCGTTCTTGCCACGCTTGCCATTGGTAAAAGTGAAAATGGCACTCCTTGCCCCATTTGGATTCAGGTCGTCGTTGGGAAAGGGTATTGAAGCCATGGCCGGTACAAAAGTGCCCCGCTCAAGTGTGGCCGAAAGAGCACCTGTTGATCCAAATGTAAAGTAAAAGATGTCTTTACCGTGTGAGAAGGCGCGGATAAATTGAAGGTCAACGGTCATTTTAGCAATATCAATTGCCATGACCCGGTCCAATGTATTGGTGTGCGCTTCGCTCACATCGAACGGACCATCACCTGTAGCAACAATGGGCGCATTATAAACAACGTTGCTGCCTTTTACACGAATAAGATCACTATAGCCCGGACCGGCTACCGAACCGGGTAAAGCTTCAAGAGGAGGAAAACCGGTAGGCCCGGGAACAAGTTTACGCATAGGGCTAAAATCTACCGTACCCGCAAACTCTACGGGGGCAAGACCCGGGATGGGGTTAGAAGAAGTAACGGTTTGGATGCAGCCAGGGCATCCATTGTCGGCATTTATTAACCGGGGAGCAAAATTGAGCCCAAGATTACGTGCCAGATCTTGGTCAGAGACATCCATACGCACGTACCAGACTGTGTTACCCTTGTAGGTGCCTTTGAATAGCGGCACCCTTGCAATGTTCCTGTCGAGGTCCACATGCATCACACTTGTCATGGTGAGTTTGTTGCGCTCAAGCTGGCCGGACAATGCGGGAACGCCGGTAGGGTGTGGTGCCGGCCGATCGAATTGGTTACCGTGTTCGTTTTTGCCTCCGCCATTACCGTCAAATAATCCTTTTTTACAACCAAAAAATAACGTGGTTAATAAAATGAGATAAATAAAGTGTTTCATATTTTAATTTTTTTTTTTACATTAAACAATTGGTTTATAAAATTTATATACTCTCTACTTTGTTACCAGTCCATTTTCTCAGAATGATAACCGAAAGAGTAAGCTACTCAATAGACTATTGGATAATCTTTATTAGCGTTAAGTATTACTACATATTCCGGGATATATATCATCTTATGCTGCAACCTACTAAGCAGGCATAAAATGCAAAAACACGATAATGTTATAAGTTGTAAAGGGTTTAAGGGAAAGAAATTTCTTACTTCAAAGAAACAGCTATAGGTTGAGGAAGTTATCACAGAAGTATTACGGTTGTATTCTAATTATCTTATCTGTAAAAAAAGAGATATGAATAAATTAGCCTTCGTCCCATAAATCAAATACAACTTCTACCGCTTCTGCATGACCAGTTTGTCCGCTACATACATGATAGTAAGTGGGGTTGTTTTTTGTTCCACCAATATATCCCGCAGCCGTTGATAGTACACCTTTAACTTTTTGAAAATAATCTTCAACTCCCCAAAAACAACCGGCTGCAAAAATTGCTTCTTCTGTCTTCACCCGGCTATTGTTCATCTTTTATAAATTTAATTGAGATGGAGTTAACACAATGCCTCGTGTTCTTAGCTGTAAATCTTTCGCCTTTAAAAACATGCCCTAAATGTCCATCACAATTGGCACATACAATTTCTATACGTCTTCCATCTGCATCAGGTATATGCTTTACTGCACCTGGTATTTCATCATCAAAACTTGGCCAGCCGCAGTGCGAGTCAAACTTATCTTTTGAGTGATACAAAGGAGTGTTGCATCTTCTGCATACATAAGTGCCGCTCTCTTTGTTGTTTGTAAGTTCTCCTGTAAAAGCCCGTTCTGTACCCTTGCGAATAATCACTCTTTCTTCGTCGGGTGTTAGTTCATTGTATTTCATTGGTTTTACTACTTGTATTCATTTGTAATTTTTATGTGGAAAATGATAATCCTTGTGTTGCAAAGTCGATTACCCATTATCTATATTAAACGAACTCCATAAATATCTTCATTATAAACGTTCCCGGTAAGGAGCATCTATTGGCTTCGACATTGGAGAGCCTATCTGCCTTAGATATACCGTTAATATTACCATCACAAAAACCGAAAGAAATTCACTCTGCCAATTCTGAAACGATTCGAACCAAAAACGGCTATTGCTTAAATACTGACCTGGAGTTACGGTTGGCAAATTTTTTAATAATTGTTCCTGGTTGT
>MWYU01000281.1 GCA_002050375.1 Chitinophagales bacterium 62-2 | reverse complement strand
CTTAGCTGAAGTACACAATTAAACCTTGTGTTCACTGTATTTATGTCAGGATTATTCGCTGTATTGTCGTAGGGTTAAGGCCTTTGATGGGAGTAAGAATAAAGGTTAGCTTCCAGGAAAGACTCTTGAAAAGTTTCCTCACGGCGGTTATGTAACTCTTTTGGTAGGTGGTGCCCTGTTCTTGATAATGTTTGTATGGTTTAAAGCAAGGAAGATTAAAAACAGGTATGTAGAATTTGTTCGTTTAGACCATTATATTTCACAGCTTCAGGAGTTGAGTAACGATAAAACAATACCTAAATATGCAACCCATCTTGTTTATTTAACAAGCGCCGATAACCCAAGAGAAATAGAGCATAAAATAATTTACTCTATACTAAATCGTAAACCCAAAAGAGCAGACATTTATTGGTTTGTTCATGTAGATACTTTAGACAACCCTTATACAATGGAATATCATGTTGAACATATCATCCCCAATGATATTATAAGAGTAGAGTTCCGTTTAGGCTTTAGAGTGCAACCAAGAATAAACCTGTTGTTTAGAAAAGTAGTGCAAGACCTTGTAGCAAATAATGAAGTAAACATTACCAGCCGTTACGAAAGTCTTGAAAGGAATAATATCACAGGCGACTTCGAATTTATAGTGATGGAAAAATATTTAAGCCAGGACAATGAATTGCCGATTATTGAAAGAATTATTATGAGAATACATTTTTGGTTAAAGGATGTGACACTTTCAGAAGAAAAGGGATTTGGTTTAGATACCAGTAATGTTACTGTTGAAAAATTCCCTCTTATTGTAGCTCCTGTATCTGCTATTAAACTAAAGCGGGTTGATGAATAGGATGATAATAAGCAAAGGTATTGCCGCGCTACTTCTGCGATACTGACGGATTTTAAATTAGAATTTTTAACTGTAGCAAAAGTGGCTGGTGTCTCGGCGACAGTTTTTCTATTTCTCCTTATGAACCCTTTTATCTTCGATTAACAAGAATACGGTGAGTTCTTATACAACCTTAACAGGATGAGATTTATTTAGGGTTTGACTACTCGATCTAAAAAAGTCGGCTCATACTTTGCATTAAAACTTTAAAACTTACCTATATGAAATTCGTAATAATCCTCGCTGCTTTTCTGCTTTACAGTCTCTCAGCTATCAGCCAAACTTCATCTAAAAGCAAAACAACAAAAACTACTAAAAGCACCAACAAAAAACTTAAGTCAGTTACCAACAATCATAGCGGTCCGGGAATTGAAAACACGGGAACAACAGATATTGATGTAAAGGAAAATGATAGCACAAGAAATAAAAGTGCTAAAACTAAGGCGGGCACCCGTACAAAAATAACGGTAACCAAGAGCTCCGGTACTAAGAAAAAGTCTCAGTAACACGATTTCGAAAAGTATGCGTACAACCATAACCGTTAATCGTTATGTATGACTATTGGCCTATAGCAGTCGTACTGATAAGCGCGATGGTTATAACTGTAATAGCAGGAAAACTTACTGTAGCAGCAGCATTAACAGGAGGTTTATTGAGCATTTTAATTTTTGCAGGAGCAGGGTATAATGGCATTGCCATGTTAGCAGCTTTCTTTATTCTTGGTACTATCGCAACATCATCAGGTTTACATTATAAAGAAGCGCATGGCCTCGCAGAAAAAAATAAAGGCAAAAGAACTACCGGACAGGTTATAGCTAATGCTGGTGTACCGGCAATTCTTGGTTTAACAGCGTGGTTGCATCCCATGCAATCAGAATTATTTCACATAATGATGGCTGCAGCTTTTGCATCTGCCGCCGCAGATACTTTATCATCTGAGTTAGGGAATGTATATGGCCGTAGGTTTTATAACATACTCACTTTAAAAGAAGATACAAAAGGCTTAGACGGAGTGGTAAGTTTTGAAGGAACGGTGATTGGTTTTGCCGGAAGCGTTATTATCGGAGCTATTTATTTATTGGAAAAAGGATGGACTACAGGTTTTATTTGGATAATAGTTGCAGGAACCGTAGGTAATTTGTCAGATTCGATTTTAGGAGCTTCGCTTGAGCGTAAAAATGTTTTAAACAATAATGCAATTAATTTTTCAAATACGGCTATAGCTGCCGTTGTCGCTTACTTGCTTAATATAATATAGTAAACATATCCTTATTACAAAGAACTCACTTAAACCTTCTTTCCAGATATCTTAAAAACATGTTCCTTATTTAAAACATTCTTGTATAAAACGCGGGTAAGTATTTGCTGCAAAACAGAGTTGACCATAAATAATAATTT
>MWYU01000332.1 GCA_002050375.1 Chitinophagales bacterium 62-2 | reverse complement strand
AGAGTAATTTGTTGCCCACATAAATTCCATAAACACTATATCGTTTATTCCTGCTCTGGTAATTGCCATTTATCCTGTAACTGTTATGGCTGGTGTTTTGATTTTGTAAGTAGCCCGGCGAGTTGATTAAGCGGTACTGGAATGCCATGTTGAAATTAGGCCTGATGTTTTGCGTGTGCACAACATTTACCATTTGCTCAGCCTTACTC
Organism: Chitinophagales bacterium 62-2; assembly: GCA_002050375.1. Lineage (GTDB taxonomy): Bacteria > Bacteroidota > Bacteroidia > Chitinophagales > Chitinophagaceae > Segetibacter. Next base: position 2,082 of record MWYU01000332.1, on the reverse strand, counting down.
CCAAGCATGTAACCAAGCTCAGTATATGGCCGCGTGGTTTGGAAAAAGCGAGTGCTCTCCATATTAAAACGATAAATATCAAACGCATGAAAACCTGGATCCCATCCAGGTTTTATGGTAGGTGAAAACAATAAAGAATGTGCCGCAGTACCAAAATTTCCGAGATTAACATAGTAGGCCGGCAGAGGAAAGCGTGTGGTAAAATCATTTATAGAAGAGTCAAGATTCCTGATACGTGTAGAATCAAAAAAACGGTAATAGATAGTTATCGAATCGGCATTAATATCGCGGTGCAGTAAAGAGTCTCCTCCCGAAGATGTATTTCTTACGCGGCCGCTGCTATCATATTGGCTCTGCTGACCCATACGATCAAAAACACGGGGAGAGTTTTGTGCATTAAGACTGCCGGATAGCAAGACTAATAGAATTACCGCCGAAGAAAAAAAAGTCGAAAATAATTGTTTGTTCATTTAAACGATCAGGAAGTATATCAATGCAAAGTAAAGTTTAAGGTGTAAACAAAAATACAATTCGATCTTCTGTAAGAAAGAGATCGGATAGCTTAAACAAAAGTCTTTATAGTTCGTTTACAAGATTGGAAAAAATGGAAGTTAATTTTGGTTCGGCATTGCGTGCTGCCTCCAAAACTTCCTGGTGGGTAATAACATTATCTTCTTCCCTAATCCCAATGTCTGTAATTACACTCATTGCAAACACACGCATACCTGCATGAACTGCAGCAGTAACTTCCTGAACTGTACTCATTCCCACAGCATCACCACCTACTGCCTGAAGTAATTTATATTCTGCACGGGTTTCAAATGTAGGACCTGTAACACCGGCATATACACCTGTGTGTACTGGTATCTGTAACCTTTTGGCAATTGTTTTCGCTTTCGCTATTAATTCGTGGTTGTACGGTTCGCTCATATCAGGAAAACGAGGGCCAAGTTCTTCTTCATTTTTGCCAAGCAGCGGATTAACGGTAAAAAAGCTGATGTGATCTTTTATGATCATAAGGTCGCCTACTTTAAAACCAGCATTTGTTCCTCCTGCTGCATTCGAAATCAAAACCGTTTCAACGCCTAACATTTTCATTACACGGATAGGATAGGCTACCTGTTGTGGTGTATAGCCTTCATAAAAATGGAAGCGACCCGCCATTGCAACTACCTTTTTGCCACGCATTTCTGCAAAAATCAGTTTACCACTATGTCCTTCAACAGTGCTGACAGGAAAATGAGGAATGTCGCTGTACGCAATTTCTTTCTCAACGTTTAGTTCACTCGTAAAGTTGCCTAATCCACTTCCTAAAACAATACCTATGGTTGGAGTAATTTTATATTGCTGCTGTATAAATGATGTGGTTTCCTGTAACTGTTGATAGACTGATGATACCATTGATATTTATTGTGCGCAAATATAATTGTTATAGCTTAAGTACTGTGAGCAATCGTTTACCGGGAAAGTTGTAGTGTGCTTGGATCACTATGTTAATTAATCGGTTACATCGACAAGAAGCGACAGTTACTCTGAATTCATTGAAGGGTTATTCAGAAAAAGTAATATGTTCATTAAGGGTTCAACAGACTCGCCCTCACCAAAACATTTTTAAGTTAATACCAATTACAACAGAAGGTTCTTGAATAAATTTCCATAGAAGTTGTATACACAGAATAACAATAACCTTAATCTGTAAAATCTTTTTCTTTGGTATCAGAACTTCCTTTCTTGTCATCTGTATTGTCCGGAGCTCTCCATCCTGCATGCTTATTACTAATTCTTGCTGATAGTTTTTTTTCTTCGGGAATTTCAACAGTTTCCTTAACCGGATTAATGTTTTTTATATTTATTTCTACCAGGTCTGGTGACTTTGTTTCTTCTTCCTGGCTAAAAAGAGGCTTATTTTTGTTTTGCTGATCTTGCATTTTAAGTTGTTTACAAAACTGATTTGCAACTTTTACGCCAGTTCAAAATAAGATTACTGCACTTCCTACAAATTCAACCACCTCCCCTTATTTAAACGGTTGCTTCTCGGGCAAATATCTCCAATAACGCTTTGGCATGTGTTGAATGTGAAGC
>MWYU01000005.1 GCA_002050375.1 Chitinophagales bacterium 62-2 | reverse complement strand
GGTTAAAAGCGATCACCCTAAAATTGATATTCTTGTAAATAATGCCGGCAGTATTTTACGTGCCCCCGTTGCCGAACATACAGACGAATATTGGGATACAATTATAAATATTAACCTGAATTCACAATTTATAATTACCCGCGAAATAGGTAAAAGAATGATTGAACGGAAAAAAGGCAAGATCATTTTTACTGCTTCTTTGCTAAGTTTCCAGGGAGGTATTTTAGTGCCGGGTTATGCTGCAAGCAAAGGCGCTATTTCTTCTTTATTAAAAGCCTTCTCTAATGAATGGGCAGCCAATGGTGTAAACGTAAATGGCGTAGCTCCGGGTTATATTGCCACAGATAATACCGCAAAATTAAGAGCCGATGAAAACAGAAGTACGGCTATTCTCGCCCGCATTCCTGCAGGGCGATGGGGCACTCCTGAAGATATTGCCGGGGCAACTGTTTTTCTTGCTTCACCCGCTTCGGATTATATTAATGGTACCATCATTACCGTTGATGGCGGATGGATGGGGAGATGAGTTAATGAACAACAACGAAGAACAATGAACAGCGAACAACGAATAATGAACAAGGGATAATGAACAATGAACAATAGTTATTTACGAAGGCATATCAGTCATTATTCATTAACCATTATTCATTGAGCGTATCTGTAACTATAGTTATTCATTCATCATTATTCATTATTCATTCATTCTTCATTCATCACTCATAAATCTTTACGCTCCCCTTTCCGGATGCAGCTCATCTTCAGGTATGTCATGTATCTTTTGAACAGCATCTTTATGACGGATCATTTTCCACAACTGTAATATTGCGGTTACGGTAAATATTCCACCAATAACCCAATGAAGTATATTTTGATTTGCATTCAATTTGTCGACAATAAGTTTACCGCCAAAAATAAAAACACAGTTGCCTAATAAAGTACCCAGGGCAATGCCGGCTATATAAATATTATAATGATTGTTTTTAGGTAATAATATTTTTTTGGCAAATAATACTGTGCTCCACCCGAACCAAAAAGGGATTTGCACGGGGTTAAGAGCACTCATTATGAACCCAAGAAAAAAACGGTGCATCGTATTAGATAAGATAATGTTTTTCGCCTCAGGGTTATTTTTTGCTGCTGCTATAAACGAAGAAATAGCTAATGCTACAACTATGAATAATGTTATCCATTCGAGCATTTTTAATATTTTCTCCTGCTTCCTTATTTTATCCATTGCCACCAGTGAAAATCTTACAAAGATCGCTTCGATCAATAAACTACCTGCTGAGAACCATAAGGCGGGTATATAACCATCGGATATAGATATTTGCATTGCAGCAATGTTAAGTGTTCCTAAAGGCAACGATCCAAGGAAACTTATCATCATTCCCACAAAAAATATTTTTACAAATTTTTGCATATAAACCCGGGATGGTAATAGCGGTAATTAGTTATTTACTGTAAATATTAAACCAGCTAAAATTAATATTGTAACTCGTACCTACGTAACTCTGCAAGCAGTTTTCTTGCATTTTTCAAATACCTGTAACCTTTTTTAAAACTCCAATAAGGTATTCCTCTTTTCCTGTTTATTCTGCCGATTTCAAATAAACATTTCCAGTGTCGGGCAATCTCCTGCAAAGCCTGACGGTAGCTCATACCGCAGTCGTAAATATGATTAGGCTCCGATCCTGTTCCGTTAAACTCAAGTATTGAAATATTTTTGCCTTCTTTAAGGTCTTTAATTGAGGTACATTTTAGATCGTATCGGCCATAATAAAACTCACCCGCCTTATTGCTTATCTCATCAAAAACATCGCACAATGAATGATCGATCTGCTTATGAAGATTTACAAATGTTGCACCACGGTTATGATTACCTGTATAACTTAAAAAATACTTTTCACCAGCAGGTAAGATAATGTGAAGGTTGTCAGCATGACGATGTCGCATCTCCTCTTCACGCACCATTGCTTTAGGATGTTTCTGTATTAATTGCAGTAAAGTTGATCTTCCATCGCCGGTTACCTTCATATACTCTTTTAAAATAAAGCCTGTAACTATCCCTTTTGTCTGCTGCGGATACCTTATATGAAATACACTAAATTCCATCGGCAAATCGACAAAATCCTGGATAAGATAATCAACCCGTAAATTGTTATGGTACTTAAGAAGGTTTTCTTGCTTTTCAACCTTCCTCACGAGAATACCTTGCATGCCCCTATCCGGTTTGGCAATAAATGGATAGTTGAGACCTGCATTAATTAGCCGGTGTTGCACTTCAGTAAAATCAATAC
>MWYU01000290.1 GCA_002050375.1 Chitinophagales bacterium 62-2 | reverse complement strand
GCAGAGGCCTGAACGCTGTACACTTTTTGAACTAATATTACTACTATTATTACCTTTTCCTTTTTGCTAATTTTCTCTTTTCCAATTCACATTCATTTTGTAAATGACTATTCAGCAGCCTTGTAAATAATTTCCGGCATTTCGCTTTTGGTAGCTTAGCCACATATTCTTTAAACCCTTTCAGGAGTCATTTGCTGAAGCCCCGATGTAGTCTCTTTCATTCTACAACCTTACTGCCCTTTTTATTTCCTTTTAATATTTGTAAAACAAACTGCTCTTCTTCCAAAAACATTTTCTTTCAATTCCTATTTTCTGTTGATGCCGAAATTCTAATACAGAAGGGTTGATGTTAAACAGCTTAAATAAATAATCGCAAATGCTTGCATCTGCAAATTACATGTAATACATTTCGAAATGGTGCCTGAAGCATCAGCTTTTTTCCATTTATTCTGCTATAAAAACTCTTAATTATGCCGGATTCCCCGTCTTTGCGAAACTATTTTCGTTTGCTGCATAACATCAATTTCGGACCTGAGAATGATAAGTATGATGAACTGGTGAGGCTACTGCTGCAATCAGATGTTGACATTAGTGATATAAATATTTTGAAAAATGAAAGTGATACAATAGTTGCCAGGAACCTTGAGAGAAATCAATTATTGGTTGACAGGTTAAACAAGGCAAATAAAGACGAACGTAAAAAGTATAAAGTTTTCAGAAGAGAAACTCCCTTCATTTCAAGTCGCATTGCCGGCTCTACCCCTGACTGGGCGATTGGAGCAAGTCCTGAATTTTCTTTCGGCCCCTTCAGCGGCCTTGACGGACGAAACTTTTGGTTTGATTTCTTTATGTACACAAGGCTTGTTTCTGTTTTTATATCCGGAGATTCAGCTCCAGTAATGATGCTGCCGCTTAGGATTTCAATTTTCGCAAGATCACCTAACACCTTTACCGTAACTGCCGGAAGTATCTGGATACGCGCCGATCTGTTAGCTGCAGGTTTAAGCAAAACAAATTATACAGGCCTTAAAGTTAAAGGAGGCAAATTAACGTTTGGAGCAGGTCATAAGGTTGAAGATGATAAGATAACACTTTCCTCAACAGAAGCCTTTAATATTCAACTTGATCTTGATAACAGTTATACAAAAACAGGGACAAGCATAAACGGGATTGATGCAAGAGAGGCTGACCTAAATCTTCCGGTATCTATTGCAATGCATTATGCTTCAGCTAAATTTTCATTAACTCAATTAGCTGCGAGCAAATGGAACCTGTACGGCGAAGAAAGAAATTTTGAATGGAACAAAACTTCCCCGGTTACCTACAACGGTTATTTAAAAAGAATTGTAATTCCCCTTACCACCGATAAAAATGTTTGTGAAATAGCAGCATGTAAATCTGAGTTTTTTGATTTTTCAGGAAGTGCAAAGGTGCTTTCATCAGGGTGGTGTTTGAATGTGAACGTTATGGATGTAACGAAACCTTTTGAGGTTAAAGGCAACGGGGCATTGGCAATACTCTGTACACAAGGGTTACTTGCAAAGTGGCAGGGATTGGAAAATATAACACCATCAGTAAAATTTAACCTGCCGCTAATTATTGCTGAACCCGGTAAAGTTTCAGTAAGCGATTTAACGGGCAACTTTTCATTGATAACAGAAACCTATAAGCTCTGGAAACGCAGCACTGATAGTGATATAAGAACAACGGCAGAACTCTTCTTTAGAAACAATAAGCCATTTAATTATTATAGCGATGAGGCCGGGGTGGAAGCGATATCGGCATTTACTGATTGCAAATTTCAGACAGATAAACCTTATAGGGCAGATGGCCTTTCGGTTTCGCCTGAAACAATTGACAGCTTTTATCTCAAATACACTACCGATGCAGTAAGTGCAATGATGGTTTACGATCCGGATATGATCTTACAAAGCGATCCATCTTTTAATCATTTAAAGAAGCCGGAGATTTTTGAATTTGCTATTAAAAATGCTTACTTCATCACAACCCCTCCGGCATCGTTAATGTTGGCGGGCACTTTCGATAAAACTAATCTTCTCACAAAGTCGCAACTGAACATCAGTTATGGCTTATTCAACCTAACACCTACCCTGCCCGACCCTTACACGAGTAACGAAAAAATTGCTCAGTATGGTATTAGTGCGGAACAGTTGAAAAACATCCGGGATATTAAACAATGGTTTCCATTACTTAAAAATTACTTGTTATCTAAATGTACCTGGCAGGAAGGTGTTGAAGTAGCGCAGGGAACGGTTGAAGTAGATTTCGATCTGCTTACAGA
>MWYU01000221.1 GCA_002050375.1 Chitinophagales bacterium 62-2 | reverse complement strand
ATACTATCAAGTGTTGAAATTATTCTCGGACCATTTTTATTATTGAAGCTTTCCGTTATGTAGTAACAAAAATCCAGGTATTTCTTATTTGCTGTAAACCGATATAAATCAACCATTGGGTCCAGTACGCTTGTAGCTGCCATCCCTACATGAGTTCCTGCTTTAATAATATCCAACTGACCCTTACCTGTACCAAATGTTGAACACAAAAGATTACCAGCTTTTTCCGCAGCTGCCAATGCAGGTTTATAACTGGACAATTGATAGTAGCTAAGTAAGCCAATGATATTGTATTTGTGACTCCATACATCCCAACTTGTCCAATGGCTTTCATCGTCATAAGTACCTAAGTAACCATCGCTGGATTGTGATGCTATTAACTGTTGGGCGGTACGGTCTATTTGTATTTTCAGTTCCTGGTCTTTTGTATTTTGATAAGTGTTGCAGGCCGCTTCTAAAAACTTGCCAACATGCTCACCAATCCATGGATGCACACCGGGTTTGTTAACATACCCGGCAAGCAAAGCCGGTTCATCTACTTTGTGCAAACGCTCGTCTTTATTAGCTTTCAGCTTATCGCCCAACCAGCCTCTTATGGTTTGATTATTTAAGGAAGCCGGACTAAAATATTCTCTAACCTTATTGCCAAGTACAGGTGGAGTAGTTTTATAAGCAACGTCTGTGTAGCCATATTCAGCATTACGCCGCACGGTATAATTGTATGATGGAATGGAAACGACGTATTCTATTTTAAGAAAGGAATTGGGCGATTGATATGGGAAGCTAAAAACATTTTCTCTGGGTTTTAAAGTGATTTTATTTTCAACAGTTTTTAAGACGTGTTGGTTAGCATTCATGAATTTGGTAATGATCGTTGCATCAACTTCTTTGGTTAATTTGTTTTGAACAATGCAATTATAAATACCTGTTTTATTTTTTACCTGCTGCTTTGCGGTAACATCTTTTTGGCTTGTTGAAATTAAAAACATCACATCGGGAGTAGCGGAACGGATGTTTGGTTTTTCACCGATACTGCTGCCATAGCCCCAATGCAATATGCGTATGGCTATAGTATTTTCTTTGTCCCAAAAAATATTTTTTTCAGGTAACAGGTAAGCTCTTTTTAAATCCCCTGAACTTGTTGAGCCAATTAACTTTCCATTCAAATAAGCTTCATCCTCTTCCTGAATTTTTCCTAAATACAAAGCAAGCGCGCCAGTTTTATTCAGTTCAAATTTTAACGAAGAAGGAATAATAACTTTTTTACGCACCCATATATAATGACTGCTGGAATTAGAAAGCGCTTTTTTATCCCACCGCAATGCACCAGCATCCGCAATTTTCCAGTCTGCATCATTAAAAGCGGAAGAAGAATTGTCTTTATTATCACCCTGGGCAAATTTCCATTCACCATCTAATGAAAGCTTTTGAGCATAGATGGATATTGAAAAAAAAACAATAAAAAAAAGAAGACTAATAATATGTTTCATGATAAATGTTATAGTATGATTTGTAATTATAACCCTGATAAAATCAGCAGCGTTAACCCTGCCACAAAAAAGAAGAACATTGCTGTTATCATTGCGCTTGTTCCCTTAGGTGAATTTTTAAATTCTTTCCAGATAAATACGCCCCATAATGCAGCAATCAAGGTTGCCCCCTGTCCCAACCCATAAGAGATGGCTGGGCCGGCTTTGCCTGCAGCAATCAAATTAAAAGAATTGCCAAGTCCCCATATCAATCCACCTAAAATGCCCGTTGAATGTGTACGAAAATTGCCCGCGAAATAAGCCGCATAGCTGGTAGGCTCTCCAACGAAAGGCTTCTTAATAAGGATGGAATTAAAAAGAAAATTGCTTATAAAAATGCCCACCGAAAAAATAAATACAGCAGTGTAAGGCGTCATCTTTCCAACAGCAGGTGACACAAAATTTTCCAAACCATAGAAGCTGCAATGAAGCGATAAAACAAAGACATGAGTACGCCGGCTACCACCGAAAGAAGAATACCCTTGGTAGAAACTGTTTTCGCACCAACCTCTTTTTTCCGGTAAGCGGCTGCATTAAATAATATGGCAACAACTACCATTGCAACACCCGCAAATAATAACAGAGAATTTCCTTTTTGATCGGCTGAATAATTTACCAGAACACCTAAAACCAACGCAATACCAATACCTACCGGAAAGGCAACCGACATACCGGCAATTGCGATGGCAGCAGACAACAAAATATTAGCCGCATTGAAAATTACACCGCCTAACAAGGCGCTTCCGATATTAGAAGCACTGGCCTGGCGTAAATC
>MWYU01000279.1 GCA_002050375.1 Chitinophagales bacterium 62-2 | reverse complement strand
TTAATTGGTTTTCCATCAAGCGTTACCCGCTGAATGTATTTATTTTCTTCAGACACGTTTTTAGCAACAATCATAAAAGTGCGAGGTTTACCAGCGGCTGTAAAATTAAGTGTTAGTTCAGGAAACTGCGGAGCGCCTATTGCATATTCACCAGTGGCAGGCGCTACAGGATAAAAACCCATGACGCCAAAAATATACCATGCAGCCATTTGCCCACAGTCTTCATTTCCATTAATACCAATCGGGTGATTACGGAAGTTTTCAGATGTATGTTTTCTGATTAATTCCTGTGTCTTCCATGGTTGTTCGCAATAATCGTAGAGATAAGTATAATGATGTCCCGGCTCGTTATCGTGGCGATAATGTTTATCCGCAAAATTTTCGTCAAGCTTAGCGGCAAACTTCTCCTTTCCACCCATCATCTCTATCATACCCGGCACATCATGCATTGCACCAAAAGCGTATGTCCATTGATCGCCTTCTGTAAAACCTTCCCATTGTCCTTTCTCATTTTTTTCATTCCATTGCCCATTTATTTTTCGCGGAAGCATGAAGCCTGTTTTTGCATCGTACAGGTTCTTATAATTTTTACTTAACTGCATTAGTTGTTTATAATCACTTGTTTTTCCGAGTGCTTTTGATACCTGTGCAATTGCATAATCATCTATTGAATATTCAATAGTTCGTGATACTGATTCGGCGCTTTTATCAACCGGCACATAACCATTCCTCTTAAAACGAGTGAGGCCCGCCTGTGCTTCATAGCCTGTCCATAAATCTCTGTCTGCATATTTTAAAATAGTATCGTTATCAGGAGGAACCATAGCATCTTTCATCATTGCTTCGTAAGCAAGTTTTACATCATAACCGCGAAATCCTTTTACATATGCATCTGCTATAACAGGGTCTGCATGTGTGCCTATCATAATGTTAGTTTCGGCAGGATTAGGCCACATAGGTAACCTGCCGCCTTGTTTATACATCTGAAGCATAGCAGTTATCATAGGGTTAACACGTTCGGGCTGTGTAAACAAAAGCAAGGGATGAAGTGCACGGTAAGTATCCCACAACGAGTAGTCGGTATAAGAAAATCCGGTATGGATCTTATCATCAAAGGCACTGTAATATTTTCCATATTCACCCATCTCCCGCGGAAATTGCATGGTATGAAACATCGCAGTATAGAAAATACTTCTTTGGTCTTCAGATATACCATCTACTTTTATACGGCTCAAATTCCTCTGCCATTCATTGCGTGTTGATTGAACAAGATCATTAAATTTTTTCCTGTCTAATTCCATTGACATATTTTTTCTTGCCTGTTCAATGCTGATGAACGACGTTCCAATATGTACCTCAACTTTTTCATCCTGATTTGTGGCGAAACTTATATATGCACCTGATCTTGTTCCATATTGCTCAACAGAAGAAGCATTCACTTTATCACCGTCCCAGGTGCCAAACGACTTAAATGGTTTATTAATCTGTATAACAAAATATCCTTTAAAGTTTGGAAGTTCCGGGCTTATTTGTGCAGACATTCTATCAGGGTTATATCCCGTTATCTCATTCTTAGCCTGGTTAATTTTTACATAACCTTTTAGTTTTTTTATTCGTTCAGTGTAATCATTTGCCCAATGTTCTATTTCAGGATTTAAATTGATGCCGTGTATAATTATATGTGCATTTTGGGAAGAAGGAAAGGTGAATTGAAAGATGCCACAACGGGAGCTGGACGCAATTTCAGCCTTTATATTTTTGTTGTTTGCTGCATTTAATAAAACAGAATAATAATAAGGAGTGGATACTTCATCTGCATGATTATACTTTAGTGCCCGATCTTTCGGTAAAACTTTCAGGTCACCAATTTGAGGCATTACAGAAACGTAACCATAATCACCCATCCACACTGTAGGCTGGTGGGAAGCTAAAAAACCGATGATGCTGCTATCCTCATAAAAATAGTTCATCCTGCTCATGAAGTGTTCGCCTGTTTGTGCTACAAAGTTGGTCATAGCAAATGGAGGCCCTACACTCGGCATAGTGCCGCCACCATCTAATCCTTTTGCAAAACCAGTCGCGGCCGTTCCAATCAATGGGTTTACATAATCAATTTCCTGCTTCTGTGTTCTGCCCTTTTGAGCGAAGCAGAAAGTGAAAGAAAAAAGTAACGCAAGTAGTATCGAAGTCTTTTTCATATCGGTAGTTGTTACAAAACAATTAGCTGCCCTAAATTTAGCAGTAATGATCGGACTTCGGAAACAGCTCTTTTTAAAGAGATGAAACATGCCGGATGCATTTCTCT
>MWYU01000291.1 GCA_002050375.1 Chitinophagales bacterium 62-2 | reverse complement strand
AATAAAAGGAGTGGAAACGGTATTAATGGAAAATCATATTCCTCATGATTTTATTCTTGATGACCAGCTAAGTAAGGAAAAATTAGCTCAATATAAGCTCTTGATTTTGCCAAATGTAAAATGTATGTCAGGGAGGGAAATTGAATTAATAAGGAGCTATGTTAGTAATGGAGGAAGTTTGCTTGCTACCTATACTACCAGTCTTTATGATGAGAATGGAAAACAGAGAAATGATTTTGGCTTACACGAATTGTTTGGAGTGCATTACAATGGTAAAAAAGAAAACACAAGAAGAGATAGCTATCAATTCATCTTAAATAAAGAACATCCATTGGTTAAAGCTGATAGCGGGCAAACTGAACTATTATTTAATGCCGGGTATACCGCATTATGTAAACCTACAAAAGAAGCTAATGTAATTTGTACGTGGGTGCCAACTATTCAAAATCAATCACCGGACAAGTCGTGGGTTGAAAAATTTTCTACGGAGTATCCAACAATAGTAGAAAATAATTATGGCAAAGGAAAGGTCCTATACTTTGCTAACCAGCCTGATCTTTTAAGCTACGAAATTGGTCATCCTGACCCGAGAAATCTTTTATTAAGAAGCATAAGACATCTTGCAGGAAACACAATACCTATTGAAAGTAATGCACCATCAAGTGTTCTAGGGCTCACTAAATCACTTCTTAAACCAAGAGAATATATTCTTTCTCTTGTAAACACCACTTCGGGTTTTGTTCGCCTATCCGGCAACTGATACCGGTTCAAAATATACTTGTAAAAGTTCGTCTTGATGGAAAATCTGTAAATAACTACAAAGTGCTGCGTTCGCAAGGAGACTGCCATATAAAAACCAATGGGAAGCAACTGGATTTAACAGTAAGCAAGCTGGAAGACTTTTGTGCTATTCACATTAGAATGAACCCATAAAAAAAACAAGGGCTTGGCGCATCGGCTACAGAAGAAGCTGAATATCTCAGAGTCAAATAACACTAGGCTGCTAATGAGCAAAAGGATTTGTGAGTACTTGTCAAAGGGAAGTATAATTGGTGCTTTTTAATCATTTGTACTGTTTCTATTCCTTATAATGTTCTCGATGCTCACTCGAAGTTCTTAAATCCTAACATAGATTGTGTTCGCCACTGTGTAAATGAATGGTACTATTTAAATACTTAGACTGCCTGACCCTTTTTTTAAGCCTATTATTGTAGGTTCTGATCGCTTCCTTGTTCGCTCCACTCTTTGATATAGACTCGAAAGGGAAAAATTACATTGGTGTTATTAGGCGCTAAGTCAAAAAAAACTGACAACAAGTTGCCACTTTTTTCAGCTTGCGATTTTAATACCATAGAGGTTCGATATGGTGTTTATTTCCCTTTTTGCATTTAAAAAATGCGTTTCCACTATAGTCAAATCTTTGGCTTGTTCATCAATCCTTGTTTTGTTCACTATTGTTAAAAGTGGTTTTAATTCCTGTTTCCATACACACAATGCCGCTGACATGATTTGTATTCCTTGCTTTGTAGCCTGGTACTTTTGTTTGCCTTTTATCTTCTCAATAAATTTTTTCCCCTTTAGCTTGCCCATGTCGTAGCGGGCATTGTTAATGGTATAATCCTTAAACCGCTTCTTGTTCATCATTTCCTTCAGATCGCCACAACTGAAGCCTTTTGGATATATCATTAAGACTAATATGCTTTCCATCAAGGCAACGTTTCGTTTTTTGGTTAGTGTTATACCTGCCAGCCTTGTCTTGCCGCTTTGAACAGGCTTGCCAATATCTTCCATTGTGCCATCATCTATAATGGCGGCATGGGCATAAGTAATGTTGTTGATAAAACTGCCCATCAGTGCGTTCAGCTTAACAACCATCGCTTCAAAGTATTGCAGGCTTCTTTTGCATCCCAACTCCTTTGTGTTGTGTACTACTACTTCTGCCCGAAGGGTACGTTCGCCTTTGTCATACAGCTTGAGCGTCAGTTTGCCAACGTGTATTTTAAATACCGTCAAGTTGTAATCAGGTGTCTGAACATGTACCTCCGGTGCAGAAGAATGGTGTTTGGTTATGTATGGACGGGTCTTTCTGCCCAATAACGTTTTCAGGTAAGGAATGTCTATTCTTTCTCTTGTTAAATTGATGATGTGTTGATAGACATCGTCTAACTGCCGCCCTCTTTTAAATAAAAAATTGCGGCTGTACTCTACCTGGTAAACAGAAAATTTGTACGAAAATCCCGTTTTCTTTTGCGCTTCATAATCCAGCGCAAACCATAAACAACCATAAACCCATCGTTGGCAAACCTTCTCCA
>MWYU01000288.1 GCA_002050375.1 Chitinophagales bacterium 62-2 | reverse complement strand
GAAAGATTAGGATTGGAAATGCTGCCTGTAGGAAATAGTTCTGCCGAGGTAGGCGGAGAAAAACCTTTTGACCATGAAGCATATGCAGAAATCCTGTCACTTAATTTTTTAAGAAGAGCTATACGTGGGGCTACCTGGTTATTGAATTTAAGAAAGTTGTTTGTTGAAGGCACATTACTTAACCTTGTAAACTCTATTTGTGATTTATTAAAGCTTAACCCACCTGTTAACAACCAGCCGTTATATAAGTATGAAAGCTGCGAAAATATAAAGAAGTTATTAAGCTTAATCTCATCATTGGTTTGCAAGGAGTCTGGTTTTCCTGATTTGTTCTTATATATTCTTATGGTGGTATATCCTTGTTGTATCTCACCACCCGAATGCCAGCTTAGTTCTGCTGAATTAGCAAATGTTTTTTTATATTGAAATATTGTTCTGCCACCAAAGTGAGGTTCATTATTACTTCCATAATTCCGAATGGCGGGATTATCTAATCTTGAGAAAGCGCCATAAACAGTTGAGGTATTTTGCCAACTGCTGCTAATTTGTTTTTGATAGCTGACGCCTGCTAAAAACATTTTTTCAAATATGGCTGCCTTCGCCTCTTTCGAACCTGGTATTAAACCAATGGTTGGTCGTGCCGCTTTTGCGTTGCTATTATATTCAAATAAGGTTAAAGCACCAGGGGTTTGATAATATAAATCACTATAAAAAAAACTTCCTGTTATGCGGTCGTTTTCCCCTGCTCTTCCGCTTGCTTCCCACGAAAAAACATCCCTTCGTAAAGCAGACTGCTCCCGGTATCCTTCACTTTTTTGATGCTGATAATTAACAATGTTCCTGAAAGTGTCTGAACCCACATTTACATTTATATTGCTATTCTGCAAGCCGAAACTCCCACCTGTATAATCAGCGGTAATTCCGGGTGTGCGTTGCATACCGGCGCTTTCAATCAACATCACTCCGCCTGTACCTGCTCCGTACAAACTGCTGCCTGGCCCTTTCAATATTTCAATGGAACCAAAATTATAAAAGCCAAGCTGGTTTAAATATGTATTTCCTCCGGGATCGGTAAACGGAATATTATTGTAATAGATCTTAACATTACGAACTCCAAAGGGCGAACGAAGAGAACTTCCGCGAATATTTAAACGATAACTTCCAGGCGAACGTTCTTCCATCTTTACCCCGGCCGTAGTATTTAATGCATTAAGAATGTTGGTATTATTAAACCTGTTTAACTGCGAATGGTTTATATAATTTTCAGCCACCGGTACATCAATAAGCCGGCGGTTTTGCTCGTAACCTCTCACTATAACTTCTTCAAGGTTACCCCTAAGACTGTCTTCCACTTTCTCCTGACTTAAAAGAATAAGAGGAAAGCACGTACAGATAATCTCCAGGATATACTTCTTATACATAAGCCTTAGTTTGAGGAAAAAGGGAAAAAAATCGTGCCTTTATTAACAAAAACAGGTAGCATAAGATTTGTATTCTTTATAGCAAAATACAAAATGGCGAAAAACGTAATCATAAAATCAACAGAAACAGTGTCCGCTAATTTTTTCTCATTAGAGAAAATTCACTTTGAAATCGAAAAAAATGATGGAACCAAAGAAGAGCTAACACGCGAAGTGTATCATACAGCCGATGGCGTTACTGTACTGCTATTTAATAAAGAAAAAAAGACTGTTGTTTTAACAAGGCAGTTTAGAATAGCTACATATATAAATAACAACCAAAGCGGTATGCTTATAGAAGCGTGTGCAGGCATAAAGGAGGATGAGAATGAACATGAAGCAATGGTGCGCGAAATAGAGGAAGAAACAGGCTTTCGTGTAGAAAATGTAAAAAAGATTTTTGAACTTTATTCTACCCCCGGCTGCAATACAGAGAAGGTATATTATTTTATAGCTGAATATGCTGACAAACAAAAAGTAGCTGAAGGTGGTGGCCTGGAGGAAGAACAAGAAGAAATTGATGTACTTGAAATGCCTTTTAAAGATGCCTGGTTAAAAATGGAAACAGGCGAGATTAAAGATGCGAAAACGGTGATCCTGTTACAATATGCCAAAGCCTATCACTTATTTGCTGAAGAAAAAGTTTTTGATGTTTTGTAAACGGAAGTTGCCTTAGCAGCAGGTTTTACTTAAGCAACTAACTTCTGTAACTTCAATTTCTGATTGGCAAAACAGTAATCAAAGTAAATACAGGTAACTTTAATGGTACCTGGAGAAATTACTTCAATAGGCTTATTTACCATAGATTTCTTTTCCGTTTTACCAATACATAACTTATATGCTCGACTATAGTT
>MWYU01000289.1 GCA_002050375.1 Chitinophagales bacterium 62-2 | reverse complement strand
GTAATAAATACAAGGATGAAAGTGGCTTGTACCGGCATTATAAAGACCTCAACGATTGGATGGTAAATTTTGGAAAAGGCCAAAAGAAAAACCTAAAATATAAGCTTTAAAAAGAAGTCTTCAATAAGGGCATCACCGCGTGACACTTTAATAAGTCCTTACAGATAATTAAAACATATTATAAATGACTAAGCAAAGTTTAAAGGACATTCTTAAGGTTGTGAGATTGCCTCCTTTTCGCAATCGGCCAGATGTCCGGTTGTATCACAACCGTATCTGGCCGCCCTTTACTCCGAAGTCGTAGGCGGAGATTATTCAAAGAAAATTCTTTTAGAAAATGTGTAAATGATACAGTGATGAGTGAAAAAAATAGCAATCGTACTAAGTGGTTGCATTTACGTTTAAAGCCAGAAGAGTATGCTAAAATCCATAAGCAATTCTCTAAAACCACCTGCCGTAAACTAAGTGATTATGCACGTAAAATTTTACTAGATAAGCCTGTTACAGCTACCTATCGCAATCAGTCTTTGGATGACTATATGACAGAGATGATGATGCTTAAAAATGACCTAAACAGCATTGGAAATAACTTCAACCAGGCGGTAAAAAAATTACACACTTTAAGACAAATAACAGAGTTTAAAAACTGGATTATTACTTATGAATTGGAGAAGCAAATTCTCTTTAATAAGGTCGATCAAATCAAAAATCATATCAGTAAAATTGGAGAAAAATGGTTGCAGTAATTAAGACCGGACATTCCCTTAATCGTATTTTAAATTACAACGAACAGAAGGTTAAAGAAGGTCTGGCAGAGTGTATTTCGGCAGTAAATTATCCAATAGAAGTAGAAAAATTAACCTTAAAAAATAAACTAAATCGACTGCTCAATCAAGCTGCTTTGAACGAAAATGTAACACGAAACAGCGTGCATATTTCCTTAAATTTTGACCCTTCTGAGCAACTTTCTAAAGAGCAGTTGAATGAAATTGCAGATACTTACATGCAAAAGATTGGGTTTGGAGAACAGCCATATTTAGTTTACCGGCATGCTGATGCAGGGCATCCTCATATTCATATTGTAACACTAAAAGTGCGGAAAAATGGAAGCCGGATAGATACACAAAACATTGGTCGAAATCAGTCTGAAAAAGCTCGTAAAGAAATTGAACAAATGTATAATCTGGTGAAGGCAGAAGACAGTAAACAACGGCAGGCTTATCAGTTAAAACCCGTCAATGTTCAGAAGGTTCAATATGGTCGTTCTGAAACAAAAAGAGCTATTACAAATGTGCTTGATGCAGTGCTTAATTCTTACAAATATACCTCTCTGCCGGAGCTAAATGCAGTGTTGCAACAATACAATATTATAGCTGACAGAGGGAGTGAACACTCAAGGATCTTTCATAACAATGGTTTGGTTTATAGGATAGTTGATGATAAGGGAAATAGGGTAGGCGTACCTATTAAAGCAAGTGATTTTTATAATAACCCGGGTTTACAATTTCTAAAAACAAAGTTTCAGGAGAATGAATTAGCAAGACAACCGCATAAAATAAGGGTTAGAAATGCCATTGATTTAGCTTTAATAAAGAACCCACGTCATTCTGTACAAAGCCTGATAAAATCGCTTGAAAAGGATGCCATCCATACTGTTCTAAGGCAGAACGAGGAAGGATTAATTTATGGCATTACCTATGTTGACCATAGAACAAAATGCATTTTTAACGGCAGTGATTTAGGCAAACAATACACTGCGAAAAGCATTCTTGAACGATGCAATGAGTTGAAAGAAACACCGGGGCATAAGCAGGAATTTGCCCCACAATCTTCATCCAAAACTTCAACGCAGGAGGAACAAATGAAAGCACCTTTAGCATTTGAAAATAAGGATGGAATTGATCTTTTAGAAACACTATTACAGCACGAAAATACTTCTGGTTATGTCCCTAATCAATTAACGGGAAAAGGAAAGAAGAAACGAAAGAAACGCATTTCAAAACGTCTCTAATACTTTAAAAAATATAGCTATGCAAACAGGAGAAAACGAACAGGGGCTGAGGAAAATTCTTGACATGACCAGGCAGATCAGTATAGCCCTTTTGGTGTTGCACTTCTATTATTACTGCTACACTGCTTTTGAGCAATGGCATTTGACAGCTACCCTTACTGACCGGCTGATGAGCAACATTCGTAATACAGGATTGTTTGACAATTTTCAGAAGTCCAAGCTATTTGCATTATGCTTTTTATTCATTTCTTTAATGGGGGCAAGAGGCAGGATGGATGAAAAATTAAGCTATAAAACAGCCGTTGCA
>MWYU01000723.1 GCA_002050375.1 Chitinophagales bacterium 62-2 | reverse complement strand
GCCTTATACCATGGATGTTAACCAGGCGGCGCAGGGAGTGTTAGCGTTCAATCCTAAAGTTGTTTATCCATACCATCACCGCGGACAAGATGTTAACACCTTTAAAAACCTGGTAAATGCAGGTAATAAAAATATAGATGTAAGGCTGAGAAACTGGTATCCTGCAACTAAATAATTACTGGTAACAGGTGTAAACTCGAAAGATAACTTTTCCTCGCTACAGCAGGCATTCACTCTATTCCCTTTAGAACAATATCATTTGTTAACCAAACTTTCACGAAAAGCCGCCAGGAAAAACATACGCGAAAACTCAAAAAAAATTTTGCACCTTGGCTCCTGTGCAGCTTGGCGTGAGAAAACCTCATAAGTGCCTTAACATAAACACGGTGCCCTTTAGAATTAGGGCTATTACTTCCCATCTATTGATATAATGAAAACTGCAAGCCTTAATGAAGCAAAACAGGAGCTGTTAACACTGCCACCAAAAAAGGTTCTGGAAATATGCCTAAGGCTTGCAAAGTTTAAAAAAGAGAATAAAGAGTTACTTAGCTTTCTGTTGTTCGATGCGGGCAATGAACAAGGATATATTGAAAGTATTAAGCATGAAATAGACGAACACTTCACTGAATTGCCGCGCAGCAATTGGTTCAACACAAAAAAAAGTCTTCGCAAGATTTTAAGGCTGATTGCCAAATACAGTAAATATGTGGCGGCTAAAGAATCTGAGGCTGAAATGCTGGTACACTTCTGCACCAAAATGAAAACATTGGGTGATGGCTTTCATTATAACCAGGCTTTCTCCAACATGTATCTTCAACAAATAAAGAAGTTACATACAATTGTTGGTCTGCTTCATGAAGATATTAAGTTTGATTATAAAAGGCAGATTGAAGAATTGCAATAAGTTGATTTTTAGTTAGGCGACAGGGGCGGACTGCTGTCATTCGTTCAGATAAAATGACATACTCTTTTTAATAAAACTTCCTCTTTTATTTACACTCTTACCCAAATAAGCTGTACTATCTTATTCAACACATTCGATCAGGTAAGTAATTCCATTTACTGTGGTCGTTCCATTTGCGTTTAATCCTATTAACTTACTGCCTAAGGGAGATTGAGGTGAAAGCGCTATTACAGGTATTCCTTCCACTATTATTTTTCCTAATGCTATGCTTACATAAAAGTATCCCTTGTTTGTTTTAACTAAAGCCCCTTTTGCAACCTGTTTAGATTGAATGACCGGGATTATTTTTTCAAGAAGCAGTTTTTGTGATAACAGGGTTTCCAATTGCTTACTTGTGTTTTCCTGCTCTATTTGTAACATTGCCAAAGCGGTTTCATGTTTGTCTCCTGCAGTACTTTTACTTTCATTTGACGCGCTTTCAACGAGGTCGTTAAGTGTTTGCCTTAACACGTAAATTTTATTGTTTACTAATTCAAGGCAATGTTTATATACCTGTTCTTTAAATGTCATGACTTATCGGATAAATAAAAACAATATTTAGAATTTCAACTGGGTTAGTTTCTCAAAGTTCTTTCTACAAATTGTTATGCCAGTAGAAAGATGATGTTTTGCTGAAATAACAACTATGCAGGATGATGCGGTAGGGCCAAAAAGTTGGTGGTGTTTAATTATAACAACTTCCAGTTTCAAATAGTTTTATTTATTTGAGAACACGTTATCTACTAAAACTTCAACTGCACTTGCGCTACTTATTTATTGCCGACTTTCAAACACTTGCAGCAGCGGAAAGCTCTGTTAATAACAAGACTTTCTTACCCGAAACTACATCCGTTAAGAGATTTGGAGATTAGCGGGATTGGAAGAATATCCTAATATTTCAATGGCGCTCATCTACTTAACAGATTGTTTCATTAGCTTGAGATTTAAAATAAGGTATTGAACCATCATAAATAATTATAGTAACTTTTAAAAAGCAGCTTATATGAAAACAAGACGTCAGTTTATTAAAACTTCAGGAACTTTTGCGCTTGGTACTTATTTACTTCCGATGGGTATACAGGCAGCTCCGAAAAATGCAGGTGTTCAATTATATTCGGTAAGGAAAGAAATGCTTGCTGATGCAACAGGCACATTGAAACAGCTTGCTAAAATCGGGTACAAAGAGTTAGAGTCTGCCCGCAGTGATAAGGGTAATTATTATGGACTTAAGCCAAAAGAGATTAAAAAGATTGCCGGTGATCTTGGGATGAACGTTCGCAGTGGTCATGCGCATATAGATAAAAACTGGCAGCAAACAATGGAGCAGGCTGAAGAAGCAGGGCAGCAGTATTTAATTTGTTCTTCGATGCCTACCCCCGGGCAGACGATTGAAAATTATCAAAAAACTGCAGATACTTTTAATAAAGCTGCAGAAGACTGTAAAAAACATCGTTTAATTTTCGGGTATCATAACCATGAAGAAGAGTTTGAAAAGGTAAGCGGGCAGGTTTTATATGATATTCTATTAGAACGAACAGATCCAAAACTGGTTACAATGGAAATGGATTTAGGTTGGTTGGTTGTAACCGGTAACGATCCTTTTAAATATTTTCAAAAATACCCAAATCGTTTTCCGCTTTGGCATTTAAAAGATATGGACTTAGCTAAAAAACAAAGTACAGAATTTGGTAAAGGCGTACTGGATATTAAGAAACTTATGGCAAGCGGAAAAAGGGCAGGCATGAAATACTTTTTTGTTGAGCAGGAAGAATATGCAGTTTCTGCATTTGACAGTTTACAACATGACTATAATTATCTGCGAGAGCTTTAATAAAAAGTTTCGGGTTATATCATAAGTGTAAGTAGCCCCGTTTAATTAAGTGTACTTTGCCTTAGTTCTGTCACACTTCATCAACATAAAAAAAATCCTTGACATCGATTCTATAGGATAAGTTTATCGCTTAAATAACACCGTACTCTTAATCTCATTTTTCATATAAAAAACGAACCTTCGCCGATTTTTGATTAGTAGAGGTCAGGAAAAGTTCGTAACGTTTTTTGCCCGCAGTGATAATAAGAAGTGCAGTATTTGGAGGAATAGACCCAAGGTTTTCGGCAATCATCTCCACTTCCTGGAAGGTATTGTTTAGCTCCATTTTAATAAAAGTTGTTATAGGTTTTGCACCAAGCTTCTGATGCGTCAACACTGTTTTATCGTTTATTCGTACAGAAATAGAGTCATCATCTATTTCGCCGTTATCATAAAAATCTAAACGTATGGTTCCGGTGTCAACAATAATTTCAGGTATTTCCTTAAAAGCCGATTCCCTTATACGTGAAAGTGTTATTGGCCCGCTGTCGCAATTAATGTAACCGGCTAAGAGTATACTGCCCCAATCGCCCTTTAAAAATTCCTGCTTACCGCTCCCGCTATAAGTGAGGTCATATTTCTTTATACACACCTGGCATTGCGGAGGTATCTTAAATGTTGTTACTACTTCTTCCTGTAAGGAGATTTGTTTTGATTTTGCATTATACAAACCGCTAAATTTCTTCTTAACGTAATAATTAACATCGAGGTAATGATAGGAATTACCATAGACAGTGTCTCCTTTTATTGTGATTTGTAATTCAATATTATTTTCCGCAAAACAACCTCTGTTCATATCTAAGGTACCTTTCCAGAAGCCGGAAATATTTTGCGCAATAACTAAAAATGGGCTAAGGCAAATAAAATAAGCTATAACGAACTTTTTCTTCATTATACTAAAAGTACATCTTTATAACTCTTGCCTACGGGGGAAAGTTTTAATTATTTTTTTTTTGTACTCCAGCGGTTTTAACAGTGCTTTTACGCTTTTTGCCGGTTGGCGAAATTGCTTTAATTGAGGTCTGCGTTTTGCAACATTAGTAAAGTGAAATGCAGTATTAAATTCATAACTATAATTACGAGGAATGAAAGCCCGGAAAGACCGGCTTTATAAAGATGTAGATTTCTTAACATCAATAAAGCCTGAGAGAAATTTTCAGAACCTGAAATCTTTGCAAGGAGTTTGCGATTATTTGAAGAAGGAATTTATTTCAATGGGAGCAACGCCTGAAGAGCAGACATGGATCGCTGAAGGAGCGGAGTACAAAAACATCATTGCATCGTATAACTCCGCAAAAGAAAGAAGACTGATCGTTGGAGCACATTATGATGTTGCGGGAAATCAACCGGGGGCAGACGATAATGCAAGTGCAGTGGCAGGTTTACTGGAAACAGCAAGATTAGTTTTTGCTGATAAGCCTGCACTTGATTACCGGATCGATTTTGTAGCTTATTGTCTTGAAGAACCGCCGTTCTTTGGTACTGATCTTATGGGAAGTTATGTACATGCAAAATCTTTGTACGATAGTAATGCAGATGTAATTGGAATGATCTGCTATGAGATGATTGGATATTTTTCAGACAAGCCCAATTCTCAGCCCTTTCCGGTACCTGAAATGGCAAAGCTATATCCTAACGTAGCAAATTTTATTATAGTAGTGGGGATTGAGAAATATGCAGCTTTTAATAACAAGGTCCACAAATTAATGTCAGCGAATTCCGGCATTGATGTGCAGGTGATTAATTTCCCTTCTTCTGACGCAAATGCGGGGTTAGCAGGTTTATCTGACCAAAGGAGCTATTGGAAGTTCGGCTATCCTGCTTTTATGATAAATGATACTGCATTTGTACGTAATCCACATTATCATCAAAAATCGGATACGATAGATACGCTTGATTTTGATAAGATGACCGAAGTGGTGAACAGTGCTTACAGGGCTGTAGTAAATATTGAGTAATAATGTTGCGGAGCTTAAAAAAGATCGTAAGAATTTTATGTGATACCTATATCACATATTTGGGTGGCATATGCATCACATGTTCATGTGAGGAGCAATAACATATTTTAAATCAATTATTTAGCTATAAATATTTTAGCTTTCCGTTAATCCTTTTTTTGTGCAATTCATATAGCCATAATAGTCTTTCATCTATCTATTCGTTGTGTACCCTTCTTCTCTAATATAGCTTTGTCTCATAATAACAAACCAAAAAAAATATGACACAGAGTATTTTTGAAACTGCTAACCAGGTAATCAACAAAGCAGGAAACGGGAAGAAGATTCTTTTTGCATCCGTTCCTGCCGACGGCCACGTTAATCCTTTAACAAGTCTTGCTTTTCATTTAAAAAGTATTGGTTATGATGTCCGCTGGTATACATCAAACCTTTATTCAGAAAAGATAAATAAGCTCAGGATAAAGCATTATCCTTTTGTAAAAGCTTTGGATATAAGGGGCGATAATGTTAATGAACTTTTGCCTGAGAGGCTCAATTTCAAAAGCATGGCAGGGAGATTAAACTTTGATATTATCAACTTTTTTATCAAACGTTCAACCGAGTACTTTGAAGATATAAAAGACATCTATGAAGACTTCCCTTTTGACCTTATGATTGCTGATTGTGCCTTTTCAGCAATTCCCTTTGTTAAGGAAAAAATGAATATTCCTGTAGTTGCAGTGGGAATATTTCCCCTGGCAGAAAGTTCGAAGGATTTAGCACCTTATGGTTTAGCAATTACACCATCAAAGTCTTTCGCGGGACGTATAAAACAAGCGGCACTTAGATGGGTTGCAGATAAAATACTTTTTGCAAAATCTACGAAGGCTTTAAAAAACTTAACTATAGAGCACAATCTTAGCTACGAAGGACAAACCATTTTTGATTACATCGTAAAAAAATCAACCTTACTGTTGCAAAGTGCAACTCCCGGATTTGAATATCAGCGAAGCGATCTTGGAAAGAATATCAGGTTCATTGGCGCTGTTCTTCCTCATTCTTCTTCAAAAAATACAACTCCATGGTTTGATAACAGGCTGAACCAATATGAGAAAGTAGTATTGGTAACCCAGGGAACAGTAGAAAAGGATATAGAAAAGTTGCTGGTACCAACCCTGGAAGCTTTTGAAAATACCGATGTACTGGTAATAGCTACAACAGGCGGAGCGGGTACGGCCGAACTAAGGGAAAGGTTTCCGGCATGCAATCTTATCATCGAAGATTTTATTCCGTTTAACGATGTTATGCCTTATGCCGACGTATATATAAGCAACGGTGGTTACGGAGGAGTGTTACTTGCTATAGAACATCAGTTGCCCCTGGTTGTAGCAGGTATGCATGAAGGTAAAAACGAAATATGTGCAAGAGTTGGCTATTTTAAAATTGGTATTAACCTGAAAACAGAAAAGCCTGAAACAATACAAATCAGAAGGAGTGTTGTAGAAGTTTTAAATAACGTTACATATAAAAGGAAGGTAGTAAAACTTGCAGAAGAATTTAGTCGTTTCGAACCTGCAGAACTAACAGCTAAATATGTAGATGAATTGCTGGCGAATAAGAAGCACGAAATTGTTGAGGACGTACGGGAGGTATTTTATTAGTAGATTTTAATTTTTAAGTGAAGGGGCGGCATTAACAATGCGAGCCCCTTGTTTTTTTAAAAAGATTGGACATAGACTTACTGCTGCTAATATATGGTTTTCGTGAAGTATTGTTACTTTGTACTCAAAACAATTGCTATGACATTTATTGAATTTTTTAAAAAACAGTTTATTGAAAAAGGCAACATTTTAAAGCATGGATATGAAACGCCTCGTTACCTATATTGCTGATTTGCCCGGTCACATACACATGACTTTACTACTAATGAAATTGATTTTTCCCAACCGTACGACCAGCACAGGTAAACAACAATGCAGAATTAATGGTTTATTTTAAAAACGTTATAATGACGGGTTGTCAACACTTATACTCGAAAATGAAGCTGTACTAGATAAGCCATGGACGCAAAGGAATGGGGATAAGATATGGTACCAATCCCAAGATAGAAATTATCAGAATGGCTTTCAGTCAGCAGATACATCACCGCGCACAGTTAAGTGTATATTTAAGGTTACTAAACATACCTAACCCGGAAGTTATGGACGAAGTGCCGATGAAGGTAATTTTGAATAATGCTACTGTTGGCAATGCTTATTTCATTTCTAAAAAAAACTTCTGATCAAAAAAACAAGGTCTTAAAACATGTACCTGTAAAAACTGAATTATGGCAAAATGTATTTTAATTATTTTATTTCAAATGTCTTTTTTCATGCTTAAAGGCCTTGGGCAGAACAATAAAACTCCTTTATATCTTACAAATTATACCTATTCAAATAGTCAAAATGATATAGGATACATTAGGATAAATCCTGCCACCAGTGCTCAGATTAAAACGATAAAAATCAGAGGAGAGTACTCAAAAGTTTTGACGATAAGCAAGGATTATAAACTTTCAATAGGAAAGGGGAAAGTACAACCAGGAATAAAACAGATGGATGTTGTGCTTGATATAAAAACTTCGAAAGGAAATTTTAAGGATACGTTCAGGATTGTGAACAATGAATTTATCCGAAATAAAGTAGTTGCGCACAGGGGAGCCTGGAAAAATACCGGGGTTACAGAAAACTCTATAGCCGCTTTAAAAAATGCAATAGCCATGGGTTGCGAAGGCAGTGAATTTGATGTGCATATGTCATCCGATTCTGTTTTGTTTATCCATCACGATCCCGGTGTACAAGGTGTTTCTATTGCCAAATCAACGTCGGCTGTGTTACGGGATATTAAACTATCTAATGGGGAGAGGCTACCTACTCTTGAAGACTATCTAAAGGCAGGAATCGGGCAAAATAAAACAAAACTAATTCTTGAAATTAAGATGTCTGAACTGGGAAAAGCAAGCTCGATAGCATTAACAAATAAGGTAGTTCAGTTGGTTGAGAAGTTGCATGCGCAGGCATGGGTAGATTATATCAGCTTCGATTATGACGTATGTAAGGAGGTTATGAAACTTGCTCCTTATGCTAAAGTTGCTTATTTAAATGGAGACAAAGCCCCCGCAGAATTAGCGCAAAACAACTTCTTCGGCTTCGACTATCATTTCAATGTTTTGCAAAAAAACCCTACCTGGATTAAGGAGGCACAACAAAACAAATTAACGGTAAACGTGTGGACAGTTAATGATAAAGCAATGATGGAAAGATTACTTCAGGAGAACGTAGATTTTATAACGACAAACGAGCCTGAGCTTCTTTTAACCTTGATAGGTAAGTAGGGTATCAACTTTCCCTAAGAAAATGAGTTTATTTGAAGCAGCAGCAGGTCATACTTTTAATTTCGTTTTTTTCTTCGTATTATACAGGGCAAAGAGTCAGATAGAAAGAGAAATGCTTTCCTCTTTAGTAACTCATCATCTAAAAAATAAAAAAATGAAAACCCTAAACCTTTTAAGCAAATGCTTTGCTTTTTCCTTTATTCTGCTGCTTACTTTGGGCAGTAAAACGATTGCACAGGATTGCAAGAACTTTTATTACATGAGCAATAATACAGAAGTCGAGATGACCATGTATGATAAAAATGGTGCAAAAAGTGGTGTGCAAACATGGAAAATTTCAGATGTAAAAAAAGATGGCAGTGATTTTCAGTCTACTATAAACTCGACTTTTACTAATGAGAAAGGCGAAGAAATTACTAAGGCGACGGGTACTTATAAATGCAGCGGCGGAAAATTGATGGCTGATATTCGTATGTCTATACCCCAGGATCAGGCGAAGCAGGCTAAACTTGGTGAGGCCGAACTGAATAAAGCTTACCTGGAATATCCCTCCAATTTGTCAGAAGGCATGCAACTGCCTGATGCTTTTTTTGATATGGAAGTAAACACCAGTGGCATTCCTTCCACTGCACATTTCGAAATGAAAAACCGGAAGGTAGTAGGTAAAGAAAAAATTACATCAGATGCAGGTTCGTGGGATGCGTATAAGATCGCATACGATGCTTCAATGAAAATAAAAATGATAGGTATCGGTATTCCTATGGTTATGCAAACAACCGAGTGGTTCGTGCCGGATTTTGGTGTTGTAAAGAGTGAAACATTTTCAAAAAAAGGAAATAAAATGGGGTCCACTTTGCTTACAAAGTTGAAAAAATAGTTTTTAATTCAATGAGGGTGGCACGGGTATAAATGGGTTGTTAGTTGTATAAATACAATCGTTAAATAAAGTAAATCATTAGCCAAAAAGGCTAACGCCGAAACCTACAGTTGCATCCTCCTGTTTATTCCATTATCTTTCGCAATGCTCATTTAAGCATCACTATACCTTCAAAACTAAACTTACAACTATGGCACTTTGGATTATTATCGGCATACTGGTTTTGCTTGTTCTTTGGATTATCGCAATGTATAACGGCTTTGTAAAAGCAAGAATAAAAATCGATAACAGTTGGAGCGATATTAATGTTTTTCTTAAAAAGCGTTTCGATCTTATTCCTAACCTCGTAAACACCGTAAAAGGTTACGCAGCTCACGAAAGTCAAACGCTTGAGAAAGTAGTTCAGGCTCGTAATGCTGCAGCCAGCGTACCTCCGGGCGATGTGGAAAAAGTAGCACAAGCTAACCAGGTATTAGGTGGTGCGGTAAGGGGCTTGCTTGCTCTTGCTGAAAGTTATCCTGATCTTAAAGCCAACCAAAATTTTATGCAACTCCAACAAGCCTTGCAGGATATTGAAGGCGATTTGGGTAATTCACGCCGGTATTACAATGCTACTGTAAGAGATTATAACACATCAATTCAGCAATTTCCGGGGGTGATATTAGCAAACATGTCTGGTTTTACAAAACGTGAATTTTTTGAATTGGAAAATGCTACCGAAGCACAGAATGTGGAAGTAAAGTTTTAAATGCATCCCATTGTGAAAAAACTTCTTTCAACCCTGCTGCTTATAGTTGTATGCATTAACTACACTATAGCCCAGGAATATTTTACCATCAGTCGTTACGACGTTGCTGTTAAAGTAAATAAAGATGCTTCACTCGATATTGATGAAACTATTCTTGTTCACTTCACAGAAAACCGTCATGGTATTATTCGCTTTATTCCCTATAAGTACCGCCTGCAATCGTTACCCGGGGGCACTGAAAAGGCTGACAGGCAGTTGGAGTCCGGAAATTATACGCATACGATTATTGAGAACATTAAAGTAGATGGCTGGGATTATAAGGTAAGTAGCGAGGGTGATTACAAGGAAATAAAAATCGGTTCGGCAAATAAATATGTTGATGGAGACCAGGAATACAGAATTCATTACCGGGTATTAAATGCCATCAATTTTTTCAAAGACTATTCAGAACTTTATTTCAATATTATTGGCGATAAGTGGGCAACAACTATTGACTCCGTCAACTTTTCCGTTGCCTTATATCATGCGCTTCCCAACACTCCTGTTTATTTTGTTGCTACCGGACCTTTCGGATCGAAAGAAAATAATACGGAAGCCTACTGGGCTGATGATAAAACTTTCACAGGCTCCAGCACCAAACCATTAGGAAATAATGAAGGGATAACTTTAGGCATTCGGTTTCCTAAAGAATTTTTAGTTCAGCCGGATTACAGGTTTAAAGGAATTTTTTGGCTTCTGCTGCCTTTGCTTGTTTTGGCAATAATGTTTAATGTATGGAAAAGGTGGGGGAAAGATGATGAGGTCACTATTAAAACGGAATATTATCCGCCGCAAAATGTAAGTCCGAGTGTATCAGGATATATTATTGACGATAAGCTTAACAGGAGAGACTTGACAGCCCTTGTTCCTTATTGGGGAGCCGGTGGTTACCTGCAGGTAAAAGAAATAGAAAACAGTTCGCTTTTTGGTATCATAAAAACTAAGGATTACCAGTTTATTAAAGTAAAAGAGCTCCCCGCTGAAGCTATGACTTTTGAAAAAACGCTCTTCAATGGCATATTTAAAACAGGAGACCAGGTGATGCTGAAGGATTTAAAAAATATATTGTACCAAACGATGGCTACTGCAAAACAACAATTGCAAACAGAGGTTAATAAAAATGATTATTACGAAAAGGGATCAAAAAGCTTAGGTTGCTTGTTTACATTCATTGGTATCGCTTTTGGCCTCTTTGGCTTTATGACCTTTCAAAATGGATTTGAAGAAAATATCTGGAAAGGCGTTGCTTTATTTCTTAGTGCTGCTATTATACTGTTCTTTGGTTTCTTCATGAGTAAACGAACAAAAAAGGGCACGTTACTATACCAGCAATTAGCGGGTTTTAAGGAGTTTATACGATCAGTTGAAAAAGATCGACTCAAGGAATTTTTAAAACAGGATGAACATTATTTCGATAAAATCTTGCCTTATGCTATTGTATTTGATGTTGCCGATACATGGAAAGATAAACTCAAAGGGCTCGATGTACCACCACCTGCATGGTATTCAGGTAATTACTCCACTTTCAATACAGGCAATTTTATGAACAGTTTAGATCATTCTATGAACGCCATGTCATCAACTTTTTACAGTTCACCAAGCAGCAGTGGAAGTAGTGGCGGAAGTTTTGGCAGCGGAGGTTCTTCAGGCGGTGGATCTGGCGGTGGCGGTGGCAGTAGCTGGTAAGGAGGTTAAAGTAAGCGGGACTGCAAATGCCTGTACGGACTAACAGGAACTGCAACTCAATGGTTGCTGTGAAAATGAAAAATTTCTTATGAAAAGAAACAGAGTAAAAAACAATAGCCGCATCATTACTTTTTTGTAGGATTTATACTAAGTTCTACAACTAAAGGTAGTCTTGTTGCTTGTTACAAATTATACCGGGTATCTCAACCCAGCCCGCCATCGCCCGGCAAAAGACATAACGAAAGTTGTGCTGCCACCAACTACAACATAAGTTGCATTTTGGGGCCAATGCTCTAACCATCTTTAGCAAGACCATCTGCAAATAGCCAACAGTTAATTTGAAAAAGTAACCCTGCAAGAAAATCCTGCGTTATTATTTATCTATTAAGCTTTATCTTTAATTCCCTGAAATTATAATTGCGCAAATGGGTAAAACTGTTTTAAAAAGAAGGATTTTCTGTCCTGGTTTTGCCTTGCACTTATTAGCTATTTTACTTACCTGTACTTCTATTAAAGCCGTGGCTCAGAGTTGCCCTAAGAATATAGATTTTGAAAGCGGTACGTTTGAAGGCTGGACTTGTTACACAGGCAGTGTTGCTGCGGTTGGTGGTCAAAATGTAATTTCTCTCACTCCTTCAAGTGGTCCGGTTGACGATCAGCACACCATGTATTCTTCCTTTCCTGGAAATGGTGTTGATCCTTATGGTGGTTTTCCTGTTAACTGTCCCAACGGCAGCGGCCATTCTATTAAGTTAGGAAATACTCAGGGAGGCAACCGGGCAGAAGGTATATCATACGAATTTATCATCCCGGCAAATGAAAACGCTTATACACTTATTTACAATTATGCCGTTGTATTCCAGGATCCAAACCACCAAGTGAATGAACAACCAAGAATGGAAATTGAAATTACCAACGTTACTGATAATACAATTATAGGTTGTTCTTCATTTACTTTCATCCCTTATGGTACTGCGCTTCCCGGCTTTGTTTTATCACCAAACCCTGGTTCTAATACGCCAGTTTGGTATAAAGACTGGACTGCTGTTTCAATTAGCTTAGCAGGTAATGCGGGTAAAAAGATCAGGCTCTTTTTTAAAACGGCCGACTGTACTTTCAACAGGCATTTTGGCTATGCTTATATTGATGTAAACTCGGAATGCAGCGGCACATTTGTAGGCGCTACTTATTGCCCGGATGACACGGCTGTAAATGTAGTAGCGCCTTACGGGTACCAGGGTTATACCTGGTATAATAATAATCTTACTCAGGTATTGGGCAGGCAACAGGTTATTAAATTTAAACCTCCTCCTGCTGCAGGTACTACCATTGCTGTAAAGCTCGATCCCTACAATGGTTATGGTTGCCAACAAACGTTGTTTGCACAATTAGTAGACAACCTTACGGTAGTTGCAAATGCCGGACGTGATACTTCTTCGTGCAATCGCAGTCCCGTACCAATTGGTAGTTTACCTAAAGCGGGATTAGTGTATAAATGGAAACCTGCTACAGGTTTAAGCAATCCTGATATTGCCAATCCTGTGGCCAATCCAAATATAACGACTACCTACATACTCACTGCCAACCACGATGGTGGCGGTTGTATTTCTACAGATACGGTAGTGGTAAAGGCATCCATTATAGATACTTCAATACAATTGATTGGTAAAACAATCTATTGTACAGGCAGTGGCGATAGTTCTATATTAAGGGTTCAACCTACTGACAGCATACAGTGGTTTAAAGATAAGATTGCTATAAAAGGGGCTAATGGAACTGAATACAGGGTAACACAAACAGGTGTATTCCATGCTTTGCTTTTTAACAGCGAAGGATGCAGTTTAGCTACTTCCACCCGGCAAATAAATATTTCTTCGATACCGGTTGTAAGCATAGCAGGACCTGCTAATCCTAATCAGTGCCTGGTAGGGAACAAATTTGCTTTTACTAATAACAGTACTAATGCTGTTGGTAACGTAACCTACAAATGGACAATGGGAGATGGTAATCAACTTACGAACAAAGATGTTTCGTACACATACACAAAGGCAGGTAATTATGCTGTAAAAATGGTCGCAAGTACCAGTTCTGTTTGTGCTGATAGCAGCATGTTTACTATCCAGGTATATCAAAATGCTGTTGCAGATTTTAGTATTAAACCTGTTTGCATTAACATGCCGGTACAAATTATAAACAATACAGTCGATACACTAAGCTCGCCAGTTAATTATTCCTGGAATTTAGGTAATGGTGTGGTATCAAATCTTAAAAATCCTGTAGCTCCCTTTTATACCTCACCGGGTATTTATCCGATAAGTTTATCAGTTAACACGCCCCAATGTCCTTCGCCATTAAATACAGTAACTTATCCGGCTGTTATCGAAAGGCCAAAGCCAGGGATAAGTTATCCGGAAGTGTATGCAGTTGTTAATTTTCCACTTCCATTACCGGCCAGACAGTTAGGCGACAGCATTTTATGGACACCTGGTATAAATCTAAACAACCCCGCCGTTTATACTCCGATATTTAAAGGTGTTGCAGAGCAGTTGTACACAATAGAAATAAAAACTAACAGCGGGTGCATTACAGTTGATACGCAACTGGTAAAAACGGTTAAAAATGTTGAAATGTATGTGCCCGATGCCTTTACCCCTAATAAAGATGGGACGAATGATTTTTTAAGGCCTATTCTTAGAGGTATTAAACAACTTAATTATTTCAGAATATTTAATAGAGTAGGCCAAACTGTATTTGAATCAAAAACTGACAGGCCGGGATGGGATGGAACTTTTAAAGGTACTGCACAGCCAACACAAGCTGTGCTATGGGTGGTAGAAGGTGTAGGTGTAGACGGAATTATACATCGAAGAAAAGGTACAACGCTGTTGTTGAGGTAAGTGATTAACTTCAAGGCTGTGTGCAGCCTCCCTAATTTAGGGTTATGTATTTGCAACTTAAGCTGATTTTTTAAAAACTCACAGTCCTATACTTTCAAGGCTTTTATAATAGCAATAAATTCTTCAGCAATTAGGGATGCACCTCCAACTAGACCTCCATCAACATCAGGTTGGCTAAATATTTCTTTGGCATTTGCGGCTTTCACGCTCCCCCCGTATAGTATTGAAATAGATTGTGCCTCCTCAATTCCATACCTTTTTTCTATCTGGCTTCTAATAAATGCGTGCATCTCCTGCACCTGTTCGCTTGAAGCGGTTTTACCTGTTCCGATAGCCCATATAGGTTCATAGGCTATCACCACTTTTACAATTTGCTCAGCAGGTAAATAGAAAAGGCTTTCTTCTAATTGATGACTAACATAGCTGTTCTGCTGATTTACCTCTCTTACCGGTAAGGCTTCACCGCAACAAAAGATAGAAGTAATATTTGTCTCGAGACAGATATTAACCTTTCCCGCAATTAATTCATCTGTTTCACCAAAATACTCCCTCCTTTCGCTATGTCCTATTATCACGTGATCTACCCCAATACTTTGCAGCATGGTTACAGAAACTTCACCCGTATATGCCCCTGATTTTTTTGAGTAAACATTTTGTGCTGCAATAAACATTTGGCTGTGCTTTGCTATTTTTTCTTCTGCAATCGTTAGGTAAGGTGCAGGCACAGCAAACACCACTTTTTGATTTTCAGTTAGCTCATATGACTCTCCTAATAAAACCTCCAGTAATTTTTCAGCTTCCCTCACGGTTAAATTCATTTTCCAGTTAGCAGCAGCAATTTGTACTCTCATAAAAGAACAGGTTATTAATTTGAATTTAAATCTTATAATGCAAACAACCACTAAAACTTACTCACACTGTACGGTTCTCAAAGATATGTTTCAACATTTTAGCTTCGGGCTCACTAAGCGTTTTATTCTTCATTTTTTTCCAACTGGTAATGTCACTAAGGGCCTTGTCGATGTCATAAAGTTTTGTATCTTTTAATCCCCAGGAGAAATTTTGAAGCACGTTAGGCGTTAGACCTTCACCAAAAACATTACAACAAACGCCAATAACCGTTCCCGTATTTATCGATGTATTGATAGCAGTTTTTGAATGATCTCCCATAATTACCCCGCATTTTGTTCCCGCCGTTATATAATCATTATGCGAGTAATTCCAGGTTTTTACCTCTCCGGCAGTATTTTTTATATTGCTGTTACTGGTTCCTGCGCCAAGGTTACACCATTCGCCAATCACA
The DNA here is from genome assembly GCA_002050375.1 of Chitinophagales bacterium 62-2. Taxonomy (GTDB): domain Bacteria; phylum Bacteroidota; class Bacteroidia; order Chitinophagales; family Chitinophagaceae; genus Segetibacter. Next base: position 2,276 of record MWYU01000723.1, on the reverse strand, counting down.
CTGTCTCCAATATAACCTTCATGCGCCTTATTAGAATTACCGAAGAAAATTGAATTCTTTACTTCTCCTCCAATTACAGAATGAGGGCCAATCGTAGTAGCGCCATATACCTTCGTGCCCATTTTAAGAACAGCGCCTTCACAGAGAGCGAAAGGTCCTCTTACCTGGCATCCCTCCATGATAGTTGCTTTCCTGCCTATATAAATAGGACCTGCAAAAGCATTTAAAATACAATGATCAAGTTCAGTTTCTTCTTCTATGAAAATTTGAGAAACATTCCGTAAGTACACTGATTTATGAGGAGTTGTAGAGAAACTGGTTTTAGAAACGAGGTCGAAATCTAACCTTATATATTCATCATTCCATTGAAACAGTTCGTGAGGATACCTGAGCCGCCTTTGATTGAAGATAGTTTTAGTGCTTGAAAATAATTCATCCCATTTAGTGGTGTAAACCGGCGATTGATTTATTGAACATCTTCCGGCAACAATGCCTTCACCATCACGAAATGCTTCACCGATTTTTAAATCAACGATTGATCTTACAACTTCCGGAGCCGGCAGCACTGTTGCATCAATAAATAAATACTCCCCTGCAGGAGCTTCTTTATATAATGATTGAATAGATGGATTAGTTATAACATAAGCGGTTTTATTAGTAAGTCGCTCCCATCGTTCTTTAATTGTGAAAATTCCTATTCTAATATCTGCAACAGCCCTTGTTAAAGTTAAAGGGTATAACTTCTCCATTGAAGGTGTGTCAAACAAAACAATATTCATAGATAAAAATATATCTGGTAAAAACTATTGCTTTAATTAAATAAGAAAAGTAATAAGTCTGATAATAAACCTGTTATCACCAGTATTTCAATTAATCTTCCAACTTGAATAAACTGTCGACAAACTCATTTTTATCGAAAACAAGCAGGTCTTCCATCTTTTCTCCTACTCCAATAAACTTAACCGGTATTTTAAAGTGACTAGCTATTGCCAGCACTACGCCTCCTTTTGCTGTTCCATCTAACTTAGTGATTGCTATTGCTGTTACGTCGGTTGCTGCTGTAAATTGTTTAGCTTGTTCCAGTGCATTTTGCCCTGTTGAACCGTCCAGCACCAACAATACCTCGTGGGGGGCATCAGGAATAACTTTTTGAATAACTCTTTTAATTTTACCTAATTCTTCCATTAGGTAAATCTTATTATGTAGACGGCCTGCTGTATCTATTATTACAACATCCGATTTTCTTGAAACCCCGCTTTGTACAGTATCAAAAGCAACGGCACCGGGATCGCTGCCCATAGGTTGTTTTACTATTGGAACATTTGTTCGTTCGCTCCATATCGTCAACTGATCTACCGCTGCTGCGCGAAAGGTATCTGCAGCGCCTAACAAAACAGCGTGACCGGCTTTAGTAAAGTGGTAAGCCAACTTACCGATAGTTGTTGTTTTACCGACTCCATTTACTCCCACAACTAAAATTACGTACGGTCTTTTGCCCGTAGGAATATTGAAGTCTTTATAAGTGCTCTCTTCTGAATCTACCAGGATCCCTTTAATTTCTTTTTGAAGTATAGTGTTCAATTCACTTGTACTGACATACTTATCTTCAGCAACTCTTTTTTCAATTCGCTTAATTATTTCAATCGTTGTTTCTAATCCAACGTCTGCGCCAACTAATGCCTCTTCAAGGTTGTCGAGCACTTCCTCATCAACGGTACTTTTACCTGCTATTGCCTTAGTAATCTTGGAAAAGAAATTTTCTTTGGTCTTCTGTAATCCCTGGTCAAGGTTCTCCTTTTCCTTCTTCCCGAAAAGTTTGCCTAAAAAGCTCATAAGTAATAGTTAAGAAAACGAAGATAAATGTTTATCGAAGGAATATTGGGCATTTGCAGAACGAATTTGGGTGAAACGTAGTCCTTGTAACCTGGCAGTAAAATATCAACAGCTTACCCAATTTCCTAAGTTTAAAGCATAAGTTTAAAGCAATAGTGTATAGAAGAGCATTAATAGGTAGACTTCCTTCGGAAATAAAAGTGAGCCTTTTAAAAGATTAATTATCAACCCTAAAATACAAAAAGCCGTCTTTTTGGGACAGCTAATAATTGTAATCAATATAGTAAGAAGGGCTATTTAGCAGAGAGAAAATCTTTAACCTTATCCTTATGAACGATAGCTTCTTTAAAAGTATAAGCACCGGTTTTAGGACTGCGTATAGGTTTAATTACTTTACTCCAGTGCTTTGCTTCTGCTGCCGCTTTCTGGTCTTTCGTCTTGAT
>MWYU01000223.1 GCA_002050375.1 Chitinophagales bacterium 62-2 | reverse complement strand
GGTAGCACGCAGCTCGGTAGCTGCATAACCAAGAAAAGAAAATCCCAATACTGATGAAGCATTAGGCACACGCATAGTGTATTTACCATTAACATCGGTAACACCACCGGTTGTTGACCCTTTAACGTTTACCGAAACCCCTTGTAAGGGTTCCCCTTTCTGATCTTTGACTGTGCCTGTAACCACAATAGATTGTGAATAGGCAACAGAAGCAAACAAGCAAAATAAAATCACCTGTTTAAAAAACTGTTTAAGTAAAACTTTCATCATAAAAGAGTAAGGGTTGTGAGATAATTAATGTTTCAATTTTTTATAATCTTTATGGCAGTTGACTTATTTAATGCAGCAGTCTTAATAAGATTTGAAGCTATTTTGAGTAAATTGTTTTAGAACAAATTAACAGGCATTCATAATTATCAATTTTTTCTTAAAAAGGTTGTTGCACAGCGCAAACAACGCTTAACAATACAAACCTTTATACTACAGGAAAGTAATTATTTGTGATTGGCTGTAAACCACTTTCGGGTATCTGCTGTCAGGTCAAATCCTTTTAAAATTTCTTTTCTGAATGGTTCTGTTGTCGGTCTCCAATTAGTGAGCAAAAAACCAAGCAAGCGGGAGTCGGCAATATTCTTTTCAGCATATTGAACAACTGCCATCATATTTCCATCCTTTGGTTTTTCTGTTACACTTTCATAATAAGTACCGCATGGTATCTGGTCAAATCCTTCTTTTTCAAGCCGTAAAAAAGTCTTTACAATTTTGTGGTTTGGATCGCTAAAATCGTCTCTATAATACCAATTACTTTGCAATACTGACTTTGGCATTTTTTTGAAGAATTCTTCCTGGTGCTCCCATGCAAAGTCTGACCAAATCCACGGACGAACGCCTCCTTTTTCGACTTCTTTTACAAAGAAGTAAAAGTCTTTCCACCATTGTTCTCCCTGCCTCACAATAGCGACATTTAAGAACCGCTGGTTCGCTGCATTCTCTTCGTCATATCCTAAATGGAAGTATCGTGGTTTATTAAAAAGTTCAATCACTTCTGCAATCAACTCGCTGCAAACTTTATAGTACCGTTCTGTAGAAACCATTCTTGAATAATCGCCCAACCATTGATCGTGACCTGCAGAGAAATTTAATTTGGGAATGGGCTCTAATCCCATCTTACGAATTCTGGCTAATTCGGTTTTTAGCCGCGAAGTGGTCCAGGCATTCTTAACGGCGATTTCGGGATGGCTGTTGTATTTGACTGCATCGCCTAAATCAATAACTACCATGTTTAGGCCACCCGCAACCATCTTGTTTAAAGAGTCGTTCCAAAGAGATTCACTTAAGCGCAGGTTGTTATCCCAAACCCTAACCTTGTGGTTAGTATCGCCATCGTCTTTCAACCGGTCATGATCTTCCCACATATTAAAGCTCAGGTGCATTAACGCTCCCCAAATTTTTTGTTGTGATGGAGTTGCAAGAACATTAGACTTTACGTAATACGGGACGGTGCTTACTAAACCTGCAGCAGTTATTTTTTTAATGAAATCTCTCCTGTTTTCCATTACTAAGTTTGGTTGAGCAGTTAAAACACTGATGTTACATTGTGTTATAACCTTAATACCAAAATTAACCTTAGCAATAGTAAATGACTAATACTAAATTATATCATTATAATACTTTTAATTATTGCTTAACGAATGTTATGAAGAAATTTCTGTCTCCATTTCTTGCGCAGTTCTTACAATTAAATATTCACCTTTATAACCTTATCAGATTTGATGGAAGAAGATTTTATACCCTTAAGTTCTTTGCTGTTTTTTCCTTCGCCAACAATTACTGTATAAGTTCCATCAATAAAAATGGCCGGTTGATAAGATGTTCCTTTTATCCTGAAAACATTTATTAACTCATTATTTTTTTCATTGGTTACCTTAACCACCTGATCGGGTTTACTCATTTTTAGATTGGGCAAATAAGCTACAGGTTTTCGCCCATCATTATCAAGTTGCGAGATGGTTAAAGGCCAACCCGGAAAACGATCATTTTGTGCAGGCTTTTCTTTATCAGCTA
>MWYU01000193.1 GCA_002050375.1 Chitinophagales bacterium 62-2 | reverse complement strand
GGTAAAGAAATTAAGCTGTTGAAGTGGAAGTCCTGCCTTAATTTTAAACTAACGAATGGATGTATTGCATGCATCATTGATTACTAATTTCGAAATGCTGCTATGCCTTTACAACTGAACAAATTTATTAGCCAGAGTTAGTTGTTCTAAAAGAAAGAATTCATGAATAAATATTTTGTACCGGTCATCCTCATTTTAGTTATAGTGCTGTTGTCATGGGGTATGCGAAACAACGACACTGCTTTAAGTACAGAATGGCCTGAGTATCTTGGCGGCCCTGACAAAAACCATTACTCCCCCTTGACTGAAATAAATGCTTCAAATGTAAACCAGCTAAAGGTTGCCTGGGAGTATCATACACTTGATTCAGGTCAGCTTCAATGTAATCCCATCATTGTTAATGGTGTGCTTTATGGCATGACGACATCTGTTCAACCTTTTGCTGTGAACGCTGCAACCGGCCATGAAATATGGCGCAAAAGAAAGCCCTCCGACGAAAAAGTGAATTCAAGCAGTACAAGCAGGGGCCTCACTTATTGGGAGGATGGTAATGACAAACGTATTTTATACACTAATAGTTCGTGGCTCTATGCAGTAGATGCTGCTACTGGCAAACCTGTTATTTCTTTTGGCGATAGCGGCCGAACGAGTTTGAAGTCGGGATTAGGCGTAACTGCAAAAAATAAAATGGTAATCTCTAATACCCCCGGTACAGTGTTCGGTGATTTAATAATAATGCCTTTAAGAGTATCCGAAGGAAATGATGCATCATTAGGACATATACAGGCTTTCAACATAAAAACCGGGAAGTTAGCGTGGGTGTTCCATACCATTCCCTACCCCGGCGAGTATGGCTACAACACGTGGCCAAAGGGTACTTATAAAAATGCTGAAGTAGGTGCAGCGAATAATTGGAGTGGTATGGCGATAGATCGGGGAAAGGGAATTATTTATGTTCCTACCGGTTCAGCCGCCTTCGATTTTTATGGATCGAACCGCCCTGGCAGCAATCTATTCGCCAACTGCCTATTAGCTCTTAATGCAAAAACAGGTAAGCGCTTATGGCACTATCAACTGGTGCATCATGATATTTTGGATCGCGATCCGCCAGCGCCACCAAACTTAATTACTATAAACAGGAACGGCAAAAAGATAGACGCAGTAGCACAGGTAACTAAACAGGGTTATGTATTTGTTTTTGACAGGGTAACCGGAACCCCTGTATTCCCAATAGTAGAAAAATCAGCTCCAGCGTCGGATATACCGGGAGAAAAAAGCTGGCCTACACAACCTTTCCCAACTAAGCCTGCCCCTTATGCCCGTCAAACCTTTACAATAAATGACATTAATCCGTTTGCTACTAATAGGAAGGAACTGGATTCTATCTTTAGAAAAAGCAGGTCTAACGGTCCGTTTACTCCTTTAAGCAAACAGGGAACTATTGTTTACCCGGGCCTTGATGGTGGTGCAGAGTGGGGTGGAGCAGCAGCCGATCCCGAAGGTATTCTTTATGTTAACAGTAATGAAATGGCGTGGCGTATTGCTATTGGGGTTACAGCATCAGAGGCGCAACTTGCAGGTCTTACTTCAGGCAACCGGTTATATGTGATCAATTGCGTTCAATGCCATGGTGCTAAACTTAAGGGTAATGTAGCTAGTGGATTTCCTTCCCTTCTCGGTATCGGCACAAAACGAACCAGGGAATACGTAAGTAATATAATTGGACATGGCAAGGGTATGATGCCTGCCTATCCAAAGTTTACTGAAAAGCAGAAACAGGCTCTTGTTGCATTTTTGTTTGGCGAAGAAAGGCAGGAACCCGGGTTAGTAAAAGAACAAGGTCCTGGCAAAACCCGCAGGGGAGGAACTAAACCTTCTTACAAAATATCGGGGTATACAAAATTTCTGGATAAGGATGGTAATCCTGCTGTTAAGCCGCCGTGGGGAACGTTAAATGCTATTAACCTGAACACAGGAGAGTATGTATGGAAAGTACCGTTTGGAGAATACCCTGATCTTGCAGCGAAAGGCCTCCCTCAAACAGGATCAGAAAGTTACGGAGGGCCTGTTGTTACTGCAAGTGGCCTTTTGTTTATAGCAGGTACGAAAGATAAAAAGTTGAGGGTGTATGATAAAAAGAACGGGCAACTGTTGTGGCAAACAGAATTGCCTGCTGCAGGTTTTGCTACTCCCAGTACCTACCAGGTTGATGGTAAACAATACGTAGTTATTGCTTGCGGCGGAACAAAACTTGGCGCACAACCGGGAGAGAGTTATGTAGCATTTGCTTTGCCATAGGATAGGATTTGTCCGTAAGTAGGGA
>MWYU01000259.1 GCA_002050375.1 Chitinophagales bacterium 62-2 | reverse complement strand
CTTCAGGCTGATGGCTCCCAGAAAATTGAACCTACTATGAAGGTGGAGGAGGTGGGCCGCGCTGTAGCTTATATGGCCAGTTTACCACCCGATGCCAATATTCCATTTCTGACAATTATGGCCAATAAGATGCCTTATATAGGAAGAGGTTAAAATTAATGATATAGTGCATATAGCCAGGACAAGTCTGCATTTATGCAGCAGGAAAAGAAAAGAGTTGAAGACTTTCAATATCTGTATAAAATAACAATTACGATTGCCTCCGTAAGCTTTTTGCTTGCTATCTCTTTTTTGTTTTGACTGATAATTATATCCTAAAAGCACTTCCGGATTGCATTAATCATTTTGCGGTTATAGGACTTGTGGTTGCTACTTTTCAAAAGAACGAACTCATAAATATTACAAAGACATCATGACGGAAGTGAGAAGCCACTACCACTAAAAGAGTACAGCAGGAAGACCGGATAGCTGAACAAATAAAACTGCTTCGTCTTGCGGGTGAAAAAGAAAGAGAGGCAAAAGAATTGAAAATGAAGGCAAAGGGGAAATAGCTACTTTTATACCGTATGTTTCCTGATTTATTGGCAAAGACATTAGCTATGGCAAAAGAAAAAACTTTACAAACTGCCGAAAAAGTAACCGAGAAACTTTTTAGTGATATAACTAGCCTTGTTAACGAAGCCAGGAATAGGGTAGCAATAACAGTTAATCGGCAGATTACTATATTAAATTGGAATATCGGAATCGCTATAATAATCACCTCTTAAATAATAGTCGTGCTAAATATCGTGAACGGATTGCTGCAACACTGTCACAACAACATCACTAAGCAGGCAAGACGGTACCATGCCTGAGCAAAATGCTAAATAATATGCTTAAATTACTTCACTTAAATAAAATTTCATATGAAAAAAGCTTTTTGTATAATATCGTTAAGTACTATTCTGCTGCTGTTGCTTTCAACTTTTTCTGTCTCTGCACAGGCAGTTGACGTGTCAGGAAAATGGAACATGAAAGTGGAAACAAGTGCTGGCAGTGGAACACCGGTATTTGTTCTGAAACAAACAGGTGAAACAGTTACCGGCACTTACACAGGTCAGTTAGGCGAAGCGACGGTAACAGGCACCTCGAAAGAAAAAGAAATCAAACTTGAATTTAAGGCAGGCGAATATAACGTTGTTTATACGGGCACTGTTGAGGGCAATACTATGAAGGGTAAAGTAGCGATCGGTGATGTGGCTCAAGGTACTTTCTCCGGAATGAAAGAAGTAAAGTAACCCATTAACTTTCCAGCTTCGCCTTTGCAGGTGTTTTGTCCCTGTGGGTTCTCCTTAACCCGGCTTTGCGTGTTGCCAAGGGAACCCGCAGCGTTCTACTTACTAATACTGGGCTCTGCTGTACACAAGGCTTAGCTGTGAGAGTCGAGTAGGCAAGAGCATTTCAGCTCAAGCCGCTCCAAGAACCGTACGTGAAAGTTTCCCTTCATACGGCTCGTATTATCCAATCATGCTTTTATTCCAATTTTCCAATGATAAAACATTAACGGATTTTCCGCTTGTATCAGTTGATATTTCTTATACAACTTGTCCTTGCCGCGTATCTTATATGTGTTCTTCATCCATTTACTGATTAGCCTTTTCAGACACCTTTTGCCTGAACGTTCAGCACCATGCCTTTTGAACACAGCACCTTCAGGTGGTTTGCATACTTCGTCTGTACAACGTATGCGGTAGGCCTACTACCATCTTTTATACAACATTGAAAAGAACTATCTCATTCTCTTCATTCGAGACACACCCTGCAAAGGCAAAAGAGTACACAGATGATGCAGCAGATGAACGGCAGGGTAGTATTCAGGGTAAGCATTTCAATCATTAAACCAGTAAATAAGTGTGCTAAGGCTGCTTCTTAATATCCGTATTGAACGCCCTGAATAATGGTTTCCTAAATTTTGGCCAATTCCACAATAATTGAAGAAGTGCTGCAATTACGACAAAAGATGTTAGAGTGGATATCAATAAAAATACTAATGGAAATCCACCTGTAATTTTCCCGAACAGGTATTCTGAAAGATTAATGAACAAAAAAACAATTATTGCGCTGAATATTATTGATATAAGGGATGTTGGTGAAGGGTCATACAGATTTTTAGGGGCAGTTTGGAAACTTAATATTGGTTTTAATTCAGGGGAAGTGATTTCGAAATATGTTTTTGACAAGACGATACCGGGGGAGTAATCAATTGAACGCTTCATCATATAAAGGCAGTTCAACCAGGCTTTCTTATTACGGCTTTATAATTCCTGCAAACGACATACAGGTAGCATAC
>MWYU01000109.1 GCA_002050375.1 Chitinophagales bacterium 62-2 | reverse complement strand
ATGTAGCACCACGCAACGAAGTGGAGGAGAAGTTGGTAATTATCTGGAAGGAATTACTGGGAATAAGTAAAGTAAGTATACAGGATAATTTCTTTGAGCTCGGAGGACATTCTTTACTTGCTATGCGTGTGATATCGGCAATTTCTAAAAGAATGGATACAGATTTATCCAACACAAAAATCCATCAAAGCGGGAGTTTCTAATTATCCTTAGATTGAATTCATTTGTATATTGTTCCTGGCTTTGAGTATTAAAATGTAAATCTTCAATTATTGCATTGGTTGAAATAATATTCTTTTTCGATATATTTTTTATACATAACCGGATATCAAATGGATGACCTATTTCTTCAAAAATTTTATCTACATAATATCCACCCAGTTCACCGAAAACCGGCACATTGTATAATTCTTCAGGAAGACATAAAGCAGCCATTTGTGTGATGCATCTTTCAGGAATCATCAGGCCATCTTTTTTTAAAAATCGTTGTGCATCATTAAGAATAACTCCAGCACCTTCGCTGCCCCCTATTGTTCCAATTATTTCCGAAACACATATATCAACTGCTTCTGGCAGATTGACCACCAGAGCATCTCCCCGAATCAATATTATTTTCTCTTCATATCCCAACTCCTTAATTAGAACATTTGCCTGGTCAAAAGCTTCTTTGCCCATTTCAATCGCATACACAATTCTTGCACCTGCTTCCACACACAATCTTGCTAAAATTGCATCTTTACCTGTTCCTATTTCTACTACCGATTTGCCTTTTACAAATTGATTAATAGCATTTTTATATTTCAATACCCGTTTCTTATCATGCGTCATTGCAAAATATAATACCTCATCATATACCGGATATTCGCCTACTGAAGGCCAAAGTTCTGACTGATGGACTTTTGGTACTAAAAAGGCTTGCAAAAGTTTTTCTTCCCGAATTTCTTTTACGGTTACAACTGCCTGTTCAATATCTTTATATTCGTTCAAAATTGCTTCGATTTCTCCTAATTCAACCCTATTCCCTCGTATCTTAACCTGATCATCCTTTCTGCCTATAAACTCAATATTTCCATTCTCTGTCCATCTTCCCTGATCACCTGTTTTATACAACCTTTCACCTGATTTGAATGGGTTAGGAATAAATTTATTTCTGGTTAATTCAGGACTATTTAAATAACCTCTTGCTAATACATTACCTCCTATACAAATTTCTCCTGCTATACCTTTAGAAACCAGCTTTTGGTATCTATCTACGATATAAATTTCTGTATTAGCTATTGGTTTCCCGATAATATTTTTTTCAAATTCTTTTACTCCTTCAAATACTATAGCATCTATTGTAGATTCTGTTGGACCGTAATGATTATTCAATTTAACATGTGGCAATATTTCACTTACTTCTTTAACCAATGCAGAGGATAGTGATTCGCCCCCTATGCATAACTGATTTAAATTTTTACCTAATTTTTTATCAGTATCTGTTTTTAATCCATGCAATAGATGTTGTAAAAAGCTTGGGGTTCCCTGCAATATTGTTACCCCATTTTTAAACAAAAAGGTTGCTAACTCTTCAGCAGAAAAAATTACTTCCTTTGTAGGAATCGCAATCTGACCTCCTAAAATAAGCGGAAGAAAGATCTCTAACAACGAAGCATCAAAAATATAATTGGTAGTTAAACAAGTTATAATTGAATGATCTGCATTAAGTAACCGGGACTCTGTCATTAATTTATCTACCATGCTCCCATTTTCAATCATAACTCCTTTAGGCTTACCAGTAGAGCCTGATGTATAAATTACATAAGCAAGATTATGGCTATCAAGTGTAGTTTCCGGATTGGATGTTGGAGATTCACTGATAAGGGCGCACTTACTGTCTAATTCTATTAACTCAACACCTTCGGAAGCCTGTATTTTTAACCGGCTTTCTTTGCTGCTGATAACTATTGTTGCATCAGTATCTTTCAGCATATAGCTAATACGCTCCTGGGGATATTCCGGATCAATGGGAACATAAGCACCACCTGCTTTTAAAATTCCTAAAATTCCTATAATCATCTCCATGCTTCGCTCAATACAGATAGGTACCAGGGTCTCTTGCTTTACTCTCCTGCTACGTAAGTAATGAGCCAGCTGATTGGCTTTTTCATTTAGTTGTTTATAACTGAGTTGCTCCTTCTCAAACACTACCGCTACTGATTGGGGCGTTTTTGCTGCCTGCTCTTCGAACAGATCTACAATCCTTTTGTACTTTGGATAGTCAACTTTGGTATCATTAAATTCATAAATCAATTGCTGTTCCTCTTCCACTGTCAGCATAGGTAACAACCCTATTT
>MWYU01000049.1 GCA_002050375.1 Chitinophagales bacterium 62-2 | reverse complement strand
GTTTAGCAGAAGCTGAGATGCCAGGTCTTATGTCTCTTCGCGACGAGTATGGCGCTTCGCAGCCATTGAAAGGTGCACGTATTGCAGGATGCCTTCACATGACCATTCAAACTGCGGTGCTTATCGAAACTTTGATTTCTCTTGGCGCCGAAGTTAAATGGAGCTCTTGTAATATTTTTTCTACCCAGGATCATGCTGCTGCTGCTATTGCTGCTGCAGGTATTGGTGTATTTGCATGGAAAGGTCAGAGCCAGCAAGATGCGGAGTGGTGTATTGAACAAACATTATTCTTTGGTGGTGCAGACCGTCCTTTGAATATGATTCTTGATGATGGCGGTGATTTAACCAACATAGTTTTTGATAAATATCCCGAGTTGATCCAACATGTTAAGGGATTAAGTGAAGAAACTACTACCGGTGTTCACCGCTTGTACGAGCGTATGGAAAAAGGTACGTTGCCTATTCCTGCTATCAACGTAAACGACAGTGTTACTAAATCTAAATTCGATAACAAATACGGTTGTAAAGAATCATTGGTTGACTCTATCCGTCGGGCTACCGATGTAATGCTTGCCGGTAAGATTGCAGTGGTTGGTGGATATGGTGATGTGGGTAAAGGTTCTGCTGCTTCATTGGCTGGTGCCGGTTGCCGCGTTATCGTTACCGAGATTGACCCTATTTGCGCATTACAGGCTGCTATGGACGGTTTTGAAGTTAAGAAAATGATTGACGCTGTTAAAGAAGCCGACATTATTGTTACTGCTTCCGGTTGCCGCGATTTGATAACTGCCGAGCACTTTAAAGCAATGAAAGATAAAGCCATCGTTTGTAACATTGGTCACTTCGATATTGAAATTGATGTTGCCTGGTTAAACGAAAATTATGGTTCTACAAAAGACACTGTGAAGCCACAGGTTGATATGTACACCATCGATGGTAAAGACATCATCTTATTAGCTGAAGGTCGTTTGGTAAACTTAGGTTGTGCTACAGGTCACCCAAGTTTTGTAATGAGTAATTCATTCACTAACCAAACCCTTGCTCAAATAGAACTTTGGACAAACACTGATAAATACGAGAACAAAGTGTATGTGTTACCGAAGGTGCTCGACGAGAAAGTTGCCCGCCTTCACCTTGCAAAAATTGGTGTAGTGCTGGATGAGTTAACTTCTGCTCAATCGGAGTACTTAGGTATTTCTAAAGCAGGTCCGTTTAAGCCGGAGTTGTATAGGTATTAAACCTCACCCCGACCCTCTCCTTGCAAAGGAGAGGGAGAAAGAAGATAAATCATAAAACTCGTTTCTATTTGGAGCGGGTTTTTTTGTTTTCGTCATTGCACGAAGCAATCTCATTGTCATCCTGAGCTTGTCGAAGGATTGTTGATGTGAGATTTTTTTGTTACAAGCTGAAGCAATTCTTATTTGACTTTACTTGCGACGCTCCGTTTTAAAGTTAGTTCATTGAGAAGCGTTTTTACATTGAGTGTTGGCGCATATATTTCTTAAATTTGAAGAAGAAAAATTATTGTTATGAGCGTAGCAGAAATGAAAATAGAAGTGATAAACAAGATCACCAACGTGAATAGTGAAACCGTATTGCAGGAAGTTTTGACCTTACTTGAAAATGCAATAGGAAACGAAAATGACAATGTTAGCCTGAGTAAAAATTATGATGCAATAAAAGATCAGTATGGCGATGTGTTACAAAAACTCGCACAGTGATTTCTATAAATGATATTTTGGTACTGCATGAAAAATCAATTAATGATTTTGGAGGTTCACATGGCATCAGGGATGTGGGTCTGTTAGAGTCCGCTATTGCCCGCCCCTTTCAAACTTTTGGCGGCGAAGATTTATACCCCACAACTTTTGAGAAAGCTGCTGCTTTAGCAGAAAGTCTTATTATTAATCACCCATTCGTTGATGGCAATAAAAGAACCGGCATGCTTGCTATGGTTAGTTTATTGATCAATGATCAATACCAACTCAACGCCTCTTCAGATGATCTGTACAATTTCGTAATCAACATTTCAACCGGTGCGCTTTCCTTTGACGGAATAGTTGAGTGGCTGAAAGCAAATACGGTGATGAATAAATAAATGAAGCTTATTAGCTGAAGGTGGTTTGGTAAACTTAGGTTGTGCTACAGGTCACCCAGGTTTTGTAATGAGTAATTCATTCACCAACCAAACCCTTGCTCAAATAGAACTTTGGACAAACACCGATAAATACGAGAACAAAGTGTACGTGTTACCAAAGGTGCTCGACGAGAAAGTTGCCCGCCTTCATCTTGCAAAAATTGGTGTGGTGCTGGATGAACTTACCACTGCTCAATCAGACTACTTAGGTA
>MWYU01000301.1 GCA_002050375.1 Chitinophagales bacterium 62-2 | reverse complement strand
TAGTATTACTGCATAAATCATTTACTTTAAAGGAAAGCCTATTTTGCTTTATCTGCCTGTTTTGGAAAAACGTGATTTTCTTTTGTCCAATCCTGCCACATTTTATCCATTTTTTGCACAATCTCAGGATGCAAAGCAGACAAATCTTTCAGTTCTGTTTCGTCATCGTCAATACGGAATAAGTGCCATGGTTCATTTCGCCTGGACACTAGTTTCCATCCATCGTGGCGAACATACCTCGCGCCAAAATGCTCATTAAAAAGTGTCCTATTTCCATTCACTGTTTTCGAGGCAAATGCCGGAACCAAACTTAACCCCTGCATAGGTTTGATGTTGTTTCCACGATAAACTGCAGGATATTTAGCTTTAGCCAATTCAACAAAGGTTGCCATGAAGTCCATCACATGCCCTGTTCTTTCCGAGATGCTTCCTCCCGGAACTTTTATTCCTGCCGGCCAGAAGGCAATAAGTGGCGTACGAACGCCGCCCTCGTAGGATTCTGCTTTTGCATATTGATACGGTGTATTGGCAACATTTGCCCATCTTGGACCAATGGAGGTAAACGACGTCTCTGGCCCAGGCATCACATCTTTTTTCACGGGATAAGCTATCTTCTGTCCGTTCCTTGTTTCACCTGGCCTGTCAAAACCCATTCCATATTGCATTGCATTTTCAGGGCTTGCTCCATTGTCACTTAAAAAGAGAATGAGTGTATTCTCCATCTCACCTGTTTCTTTTAGTACGTTTATAATTTTTCCAATTCCCTGGTCCATCCTGTCAATCATGGCAGCATGTACAGCCATGGCTCTTGCATCCCACTCTTTATCAGGATTATTTTCCCAGCTTAACTCCTTGCCCATACGTGGCGATAACGCAGCCTTTACGGAATCAATCAAACCAAGCTGAATCATTTTTTTATAGCGATTCTCCCGTATAACATCCCACCCAACCTTATAGGTATTTTCGTACTTCTTTATATCTTCTGGCAATGCATGCAATGGCCAGTGTGGTGCTGTTTCGGCTACATACAGGAAGAATGGCCTATCTTCTTTGCTGAACGCTTTGATATAAGATACTGCAGAATCACTAATGGCATTGGTGTGGTAATAATCTGCCGGAACACTCTTCACCGGCTCTGTTCCATTTACAAGACTAAAGGGGTCAAAAAAATTCACGACACCCCAAATATTCCCATAGTACTTTTCAAAACCCCGGTTTGTAGGATACTGTTCAATAGGTGAAAAAAGCGGATGTTCTTCCTGGTGGTTTAACCACCTTAATTGTGCTTGCGGATCCTTTTGTTCAATAGTATTGGAAACATGCCATTTACCAACCATTCCTGTATGATATCCTGCTTCTTTCAACACTTCTGCAACTGTAACCGTATTTGGAGTAAGAAAACCCCTGTACCCCGGAAGACTTCGATCTGTTGTCATTTCACCAATGCCTGCCTGGTGATTGTACATACCAGTGAGCAAAGAAGCCCTTGTAGGACAGCAGCGGGAAGTGTTGTAAAACCGGCTGAACCGTACACCGTTGGCAGCGAGGTAATTCAGATTAGGAGTTGCAATTTCTCCACCATAACAACCAATATCGGAATAGCCTAAATCATCTGCCAGAATAACTATAATATTCGGACGTGCAGCTTTCTTTTTTGAACCAGAATAATTCCTTTGGCTTTCAGCACGGAACGACAATAGCGTCAACGAAAAAAAAATAATTGAGATACTATTAAAACTTTTGTTCATAAAAATTCTATTACAGCAGTTAATAAATTATTGATCACGTACTTATATTACTCGTAACCATTCCTGACGTGTCGGACAGCAAAGTGAGACCTTTTAGTAACGGCAGAAAAGACATTACATAAAAAAGCAGTAACACTTTTAAATTGTTTCTTGTATAAATTTCTAACTAATAAAACTTATTTTGTTTCCTCTTTATGCTTGGGAAAAACATCGTGACTGTTTGCCCATTCTTCCCATTTTGCTATTAACTCTTTCAATATTTCAGGATGTTGAGCACTTACATTCTTTGTTTCGATTCTATCTGATGATCAATCATACAACTGCCAACTTTTTTCATTGCCGTCCTTAACTGCTTTCCAGTTGCCTTTCCTAATGGCTTCATTACCCTCATGCTCCCAATACATATAACTATGCTGGCTAACTTCTTTTCCCAAAAATTCGGGGACGATACTTCTTCCTTCTAACGGAGGTATTGTATTATTATGAAACCGGGCAGGATATTTGGCTTTTGCAACCTCAATGAATGTCGGCATTATATCTATTAAATAAGAGGGAGTATTAACTATCCTATTTTCCTGGTTCTTACTTATGCCTTTAGGCCAATAA
>MWYU01000125.1 GCA_002050375.1 Chitinophagales bacterium 62-2 | reverse complement strand
AGAATTAAATTTCTGATGTCGGCA
This sequence comes from Chitinophagales bacterium 62-2, assembly GCA_002050375.1. Lineage (GTDB taxonomy): Bacteria > Bacteroidota > Bacteroidia > Chitinophagales > Chitinophagaceae > Segetibacter. Next base: position 2,346 of record MWYU01000125.1, on the reverse strand, counting down.
ATACCTTGCGGGTCTAATCCGTTTGTCGGTTCATCAAGAATAATAAGTTGCGGATCGTGAACAAGGGCGATAGCAATACCAAGTCGTTGCTTCATCCCCTGGCTAAAAGTTTTTACTTTACTTTTTGCCCGATCTTTTAATCCCACTATTTCAAGCTGATCAATTAATTGAGAAGTTGTCAACTTTCTTCCACCGCTTATTTTAGAAAATAATTGCAGGTTTTCAAGAGCAGTTAGATATCTGTATACATCAGGCTTTTCAATAACAGCACCTACCTGTTTGAGAATTTCTTTTCGATGTGTATTAAGATCCATTCCAAACATTTCAATCTTACCATTTGTAGGCTTAATTAAAGTAAGCAGCATTCGTATCGTAGTTGATTTACCCGCACCGTTCTGACCTAAAAAACCATATACATCTCCCTGTTCAACTGTAAACGATAATTGATTTACCGCTGCAATTTCTTTGAAGTGTTTGGAAAGGTTGGTGACTTTTATAATGGGCTGCATGTGATTAGTAACAATAACTCTTAAAGGTAGTTTAAAGAACTGCTGTTATTTTTTGTAAGTTTTTTATATGGTTGTAATTTTCATTAATTTAATTAAGAAAATTTGGTATATGATTGAACCAAAAATAAAACCTAAGCGTAAGCAGAAAAATATTCCCGAAAGTCTGGTTTATGAGATGATGGATGGTAAACCTATTTATTACCATGGCTATCAATCTGTATTAAATAAGAAAAGAAAACCTGAAGATATTATGGGCAGCAGTACGTTACAATCGGTTATCATCATACATATACTTTCAATTATTTTAAGGTCATTAAATGAGAATGACTATTGGGTAATGACTAATGAAACAGGAGTACATTTAGATAACAAAAATAACCTCGCCGGAGATATAATGATATATGAAAAAACCAGGTTGAATTCCTCTGAAATCAACGATCAATACGCGAAGAAACCAGCTAATGTAGTAATTGAAGTAGATACTAAAGCAGATCTTTCTAAACTTAAATTTGAAGAATATCTAAAAAAGAAAACAACCAAACTTCATCATTTTGGTGTAGATAAAATTATATGGATACTTACAGCAGCAAGGCAAGTTGTTATAGCTTTACCTAACCAGGATTGGCTGTTGATTGACTGGAATAAAGACATTGAAATTATGAATGGAATTACTTTTAATATTGGAGGCTATCTTTCTAAAAACGGTATTGAATTAAAAGAAGAAGAATGATAATAATTAAACCTAATCTCACAGAATTTTAACTGTCATCAGTCATCTAACAACTGTCAACTTTTACTTCTACTTTCCAATATTCAAATACTCCTGCAATGCCTTTACATAACTCTCAAATGCCTCGATACCTTTTTTAGTGATCTTACAGGTTGTTAGTGGATAGTTGTCTTTAAATTGTTTACTTACATCAATATAACCAGCATCTTTTAACTTCTGAACCTGTACACTTAAATTACCTGCTGTTGAGTTTGTTTTTTCTTTTATAAAGGTAAACTCGGCTTCCTTTACACTTATAAGCAGGCTCATAACTGCAAGCCGCAACTGCGAATGTAATATGGGATCCAGTTCTTTAAACACCAATATTTTTATTAAGTGATTTCCTTGCAGTAATCTCTTTAAAATTTCTATTTGCAATATGGCCGGGAATAATATAACCACATAATGCGGAAGCAGCATGTAATAACATTACCACCTGAAAACTATTTTGAAATAAAGCTGCAAAGGCTAAAGCCCATGTAACAAAAGCGCCGATAACAGATGGTTTAAAGTCAAGTAAAGCACCATAAATAAGAATCCAAAACCCATATAAACTAATTAATAAAGCAAATCCTTTTAAAGGATGAATACCCACATTCATTGCAATAATGATGAAGAACAGGCTAACAAAAAAGCCAATATTCAGCTTTTTAAAAATTGCCGCTGTATATGTTTTTACTTTTTCGTTTTTCTTTATTACGAAGTCTCTTATAAGCTCAACTAAAAATATTATTAATGTAGCTGCTCCAAGAAGGTTCCAGAAGAAAAAAGTTTGGAACCAATGAAAGCGCATATTTACTACAGTTAAGATAGAAGCTATAAACAACATCCAGCCCCAAATAATCCATCCTTTCCCATCATCCTTTTGTTCGTGCTTTGCAGTATCAATCATCTGCTGAATTATCTGCAAACTTTCGTGCTCTGTTAACTCATCCTTCGGTTGCATAATTATGAAGATTGGTTTTACGATAATGAAGGCGCAGTAAATGGCCTGGAATAATATAACTAAGTAGTATAGCTAAAGCAGTCATTAATATTTGAAGGTAATACCTTAAGTAAACAGTTATT
>MWYU01000058.1 GCA_002050375.1 Chitinophagales bacterium 62-2 | reverse complement strand
ATTAATCTGACATTAGCGGTAAAGTTTTAAAAGAAAAAATGAAATCTAATTCTTTAAAGGTTTGAAATTTTATAGAAAGTCCATAACTCCTAACAATTTTTGGCTCCCCTTTCTTAATAACTTCAAAAGAAGGTGACTGGTAATAGATTAACTGTTAATATGCAAAGAAGAAATTTTATAAAATCTGCGCTGATAGGATCAACGGCGGTAATGGCGGGCTCATCATTGGTAAAGGCTAACCCTGCTTTCGCCAACCGCGCAGCATCTTCCCTTAAGATCACCAAGATCAGGTATTACAGTATTCCCGGGTATAACAAACCTTTATTTAACCAGGCACGAGGTGTGGTGGAAATTGAAACAAATGGAGGAATTATTGGCATTGGTGAAGGTGGTTCTAAAGATATGATTGAGCAATGCGCACAAATGATGATCGGTGAAGATCCCTTTAGAATTGAACACCTTTGGCAGTACCTGTACAGGGGCATGTTCTACCCACCGGGACGTGAAAAGCTGCATGCACTTGGCGCTTTAGAAATGGCTTTATGGGATATTAAAGGCAAAGCGCTTGGAGTGCCGGTCTATGATTTACTTGGAGGTTCTACCCGTGAATTTGTTGAGTGCTACGCTACTGGTTTTAGAGCTTCTAAGGCTACCACTGAAGAGCAAAGGGCCAAAGACTGCATCAACGCCGGTTTAAGAACCTACCGTATTGGACCAACCGGGGGAAGTGGCGAAGAACGTTTTGACTTTTATGACAATGCAAAAAAGACTATTGAGTTTTGTAAAAGAATTGATGCGGCCGTTGGCGGTGGCGGGAAGTGGGCTATTGACCTACACACCAGGTTTGATTTGACAGAGGCCATCAAAATCTGCAATGCGCTTGAAGCGTTGGAACCTTATTTCGTAGAAGACATCGTAAGATCAGAAAACCCGGGGGTTTATAAAACTGTTCGTACAATGACAAAGGTGCCTATAGCCGTTGGAGAACAATTCGGCGACCGGTGGGATATTAATGAACTTATTGAAAACAGGCTAATTGATTATTCAAGAGTAACCATACCTAATAGCGGGGGACTCTTAGAATTTAAGAAGATCTGCTCGATGGCTGAAACGCATTATGTCGGAATGATCCCTCATTTCACGGGACCTTTATCTACGGCTGCACTTGTGCATGTATTAGGCTCCAGTTCACCATCTCGCTGCCTTATGGAATTAGGCGGAGGCGAACCCGAAAGACCGCCATATTTTAATGATGATTATTTACTATTCAAGAACGGTAAATTGTATCTCAATCCTGCTCCGGGATTAGGAGTAAAGTTTGACCCGAAGAAAGTAACTTTTGTAATGGAGGTAACCACTAAAACTAAATTCCCTCATCCTTTTTTGCAAAGCCCCGACGGAGCAATCCATAACTGGTAATTCAAACACTTGTTTTCACCCTTAGTTAAAAATCCTCGAAATATTAACTGACATTTTTTCTCCTTAAACCACTACTAAAAAACGATTGCAATGAAAAAAACTTTAAAACTATTATTTGTAGTACTGCTTTTGTGCCATAGCTATTTGTATTCGCAAAATATTAATGTAACAGGTAAAGTGACTGGTCCCGAAAATGAAAATCTTTCCGGCGTAACCGTTTCAGTCAGTGGCACAAATCAGGGAACTGTTACAAATGCAAGCGGTAATTTTTCTATTAACGCACCCCGAAATTCTACATTGATATTTTCTTCCGTTGGCTTTGCTGAACAAACAGTTAATGTAGGTGGGCGCAATGTGATTGATGTTAAATTGGCAACAGATGTCAAGGGCCTGCAGGATGTTGTAGTAACAGCTTTAGGTATTAGAAAAGAATCAAAAAGATTAGGCTATGCCACTGCCACCGTTAATGCAGATCAAATTTCAACAAACAGGACACCAAATGTGGCAAGTGGACTGCAGGGAAAACTTGCAGGAGTAAATATCTCCACTTTAGGAACCGGTCCTGCCGGTTCCGCTAAAATCCGTATTCGCGGGCAGTCATCTTTTAGCAGTCAGAATAGTCCTCTGATAGTAATCAATGGAGTGCCAATGGATAATACAAATTTCGCCCTCGGAAGCGGCAATGGTTTTAGGGCCGGCCAGGTAAACAGTACCGATGGTGGTGATGGTCTTTCAAGTCTTAACCCTGATGATATAGAATCTATGACGGTTTTAAAAGGCGCTACTGCCTCTGCGCTATATGGTTCAAGGGCTAAGGATGGCGTTGTTATGATCACAACAAAAAATAGAGGAACAGGTAAAGGGATAGGAGTAGATTATAATATTAACTATACTGAAGACACGCCATTAGATTTCACTGATTTTCAGTATGAATATGTCCAGGGCGAAAGAGG
>MWYU01000215.1 GCA_002050375.1 Chitinophagales bacterium 62-2 | reverse complement strand
CCGCTTATCCCTCCGGTAGATACTTCATAAATTCCTAATACTTTGTTAGCTCTGTTAAGTAATAATACTTTGAATTGTTCTACAAATTCAATTTTATTTTCATCCCATGCTTTTAGTAAAACATCGTAAGCACTTTTAGAGGATGTAATCTGTAGTCGTTCAGAAGCTTTAACTTTTGACTTATATACCAGTTCAACTTCTGCTACTTCGAATAATCTTTCAGTTGTTGTGCGTTCCATAATCTTTCATTTTAAAGTTTTGAAAATTAATTATGGAGCACCTTCAGGCAGAGGGCAATCAAGTCCATGAAGCAACGGAATAAATGATGGCTTTGTGTGAAGGGTTTGTGTTTATGCCGGAATTTCATGGACGCTTCAGCAGCCCTCCTGCCTACCTTTGTAGAAGAATTAATGGTGAAAAAAATAGCCTTAATAAATCTGATATATCATACTTTATTTTCTATTTTGCTTTATTTCGTACTTGCATCTTTGTAGCTGTTTTTCTTTTTTTAGAGGATATTGCCGGCTTCTTTTTTTGTTTTGCTGTGTCTGCTTTCTTTACTTGTTGCTTCAGTTCCTTGGCCTCTTTTTCCATTTCTGTAGCTCTTTGAAGCGTTTCAAGTTTTGCCTGGTTTTCTTCTTCTTTTGCAATTACTTTGTCCCGCAATGTTGCATCTTCCCTTTCGCGTTTATCTATAATTCTTAACCATTCACTTAAACCTTTTTCAGCTTGCAATTTTAGGTAACGGTATTTTGTATCGTTGGCTTTATATAAATCCAGCTTATTTATTGTTTGATACCAACCAATTGATACAAGACAAACAATCAAAAACAAAATACCGGTTGCCCATAAAACTTTTGGAGCATGGTGGTGATGAACTATTTTTTGCTTTACTGGTTGTCTAAATATTTGGATCCCTGTTTCCAACTTGTCTGACAATTGTTGAATTTCTTTTTCTGGAAATTGTAATTTCTTGACATCGCTGCGTAAGATGTTAACGCTGTTATCAAATTCTTTTAACCGCTCTGTATACTCAGGTATTTGTGCCGTTTTTTTATTCAGTTCGCTAATTTTCTTTTCATGAGCATCTACCTGGTCAATCACTGAATGTATTAATTCTTCACTCATAGTTTAAAGTTTTCAATGTTAATAATGTGATCGTTTAATATTATTGATGTAGTCCGCGCTTCTTCTTTCTCTGCTTGTTTTCTTTTAGTAATGCACTGGGCGTTTGTTGGAAGTTTTGTTCAGGCTTTAGTAAAATCTCTGCCACTTTTTCTATGCTTTCACTTATGTTCTTGGTAACCGAGGTCGTCAGACTTTGGCTGCTGAAGCTGCTGTTTTGATTTGAATTTGTTCTTATAAACAGGCTTGTTTCGTGCCTTGGTTTTAATAATTGTTTCTGGTTAATTGCTATTATCTTTTCCAAATTGCTTAAAGAAAACTTTCGGTCAACCTTGCTGCCTTTAAAAGAATATTCGCCAATTTTAAAGCTTACTCCCTGCTTTTCTGTAGTTTGTCCCTTGTATTTGTATTGGGTTTCTATACCCTGTTGCTGTAACTTTTTTTCGAGGTCCTGCATTGTTTTGCATCGTGGCAGGGCATCCATTATTGCTTTATAAACCGTGTACTTGTTTGCTTCAGATTGTCGTAATGCCTGGTAATTAGTAAGCTCAAGTTTTTTACTTAGTGCTGGAACCAGTTTATACTGCTGTGTTAATTGTTGCGCTAACTTTTTTCCCCGCAATCCTAAATAGCTGTCAGTAATTGCCTTGCCATTATTATTGACCATGTTGGCTACAATATGCAGATGAACGTGTCTGCGGTCAGTATGTTTGGTGATGGCAAATTGTGTTTCGGTGATGTTTAGTTTGTCCAAATATTCTTTTGCGATTTTTGCCATCGTCTCATTACTTAATATTTCACCGGGATAAAAACTTAACGAACAGTGGAAGCACGCCTTTTCTTTCTGTGGTCTTAGTTGCTGCTGCAGGATAAAATCTTCTGCCATCAGCCGGTAATCATGGCCTCTTACCCCTTCGCATTCCAGAACTTCTGCGCCTGGCTTGTTTACTATATACCTGCAAGCATGGTAAAATGAGTGGCCGGAAAACACTTTGCTAAGCATGATTAAACTTTTTTAGAAGTGTGTCAAACTGGTTTCGATAAGCTTCGAAGTAGAGCATTGTCTTGAGCATTCCCTCCTTGTAACTGTTTTTTACTAGCTGATTTAGGTTGCCGGCCATGCCAATTATCTGCCTGACAATTTGCCTTTCTTCGTCACTCAGCCTTTCGGTCACCTGCCCATTTATGGCTGCTTCACGTATGTAAGCTGATGCTTTTATACCCGCCTTTGACGCTTTTTGCCGGATAGTGAAGT
>MWYU01000694.1 GCA_002050375.1 Chitinophagales bacterium 62-2 | reverse complement strand
AATAACACCTGGCCTCCTGCATAAGTTCCTTCAACAAGAGAAGTATCACCAATTGATGGAATGTTACAGCTATTGTATATCAATAAAATTCCTTTATCAGTAAGCATAGCGGGAGGGCCTGGTTCAACAAGGTCGCTGTCAAATTTTTTATCTCGGGTTGGTATTACAATTTTCGTATAACATATAAACTTTACCATCTTTTATAACTACAGCGGGGTTAAACACGTCTTTTTCTTCCCATAAAACATTCTTTTTAGTAATGGGGTCTTTAAAGCTATTATTTCCGGTAACAAGAACCGGATTAACTGAGTCTGCTTTTATAAATCCAAGCATAGCCCAGGGTTGTTTTTGCTTTTCAGAAGTATCAGGTTTATTATTTGTAGCAGTAGAGGTGAAATCGTTACAACCTGATTGCATAGAACAAACAGCTATTATAAGGCAGACAGTTAAGCTCTTCATGAAGACAAGGTTTATAGAAAATAGAAAAGGCTTCTGCGTTTATGGAAGTGCTTTATTAATTAGAGCGGTCGATATAGAGGCTACCAATTGTTCATTTGCTCTTTTACGATACGCTCATATTCCTGTGCCTTTTTATTTTTCCAGTCAGCATCGTATTTAACGAACCAGCTAAGCCAAAGTGTACGGGAAAAACGCATTAAATAAGGTTGCAATAGAATCAGGAAGACAGCATTAAAACCCAACCAGTAAAAAATACTATTATCGTATAAAGAGAAGCCTAAAATAACCCACCATGCTACAAAAGTGGCCACGCTCAACGCCACTGTAAGTGCATAACTAACATAACTTGTTCCATAATAAAAGCCTACTTCAATCTCTGTAGGCTGGCCGCAAACAGGGCAGTTTTGATGCATTTTTACAACATCTTTATAAGAAGAATAAGCACTTGCCGTTACAAAAATCTTTCCTTCACGGCAGCGGGGGCAGCGATTATTTAAAATGCTCCACAGGTACAAAGGCCTCGTGCTTTCCTCACTCATAATTCAATTATAAATTTAATGCAAGGTAGTATTCCCTAAGAAAACGCAGGATAGGAAATACATACACACTACAGTAAGGATTAAACCAATGCTTTTTGCTCAATAACAGATTGTAACTGTTTAGCAGAAAGCACTCCTGATTGCCGCCACAATATGTTACCATTCTTATATAAGATAAGTGTAGGAACGCCGGAGATATTTAGCGAATTCGTAATAGCCGGGTTACGATCTATATCTATTTTTAATATTCGCACTTTGTCCCCGGTTAATTGACGAAGTTCATCTAAAACAGGCTTCATCATTTTACAAGGACCGCACCATTCTGCAAAAAAGTCTACAAGTACAGGCTTGTCTCCACGTATAATATCTCCAAAGGTTTCTTTTGCTGCAGTATTCATTGTTTTAAAATTTAATAGAGCAAGAACTTAAATTACGATTGCGTGTAAATTATCGGAGCAATTTTCGTACCTGTGAGTTTCTTTATTTTAAGGTTGTAAATTTTCTAAGCATCTTCCTCTAATATTTTTTCCATTTGCATACTTCTGCTTCCTTTAATTAAAAAATATGCATTTTCAAATGATTGTTCTTTAAACCATTTACCTGCTTCAACTGAGTTATTAAAAAAAATATATGGATGAATTATTTTACCATAATCTCCACCTACCAGCACTACTTTATCCCAGGTATAATTTTTAATAATATCAATGATCTTTTGATGTTCGTGAAAGCTTTCTTCTCCAAGTTCCAACATTCCGCCGAGCAAGAGAACTTTTATATCTGCATTAATTTTTACCATGTTTTCTATGGCAACCTGCATACTTGAAGGGTTGGCATTATATGCATCTAAAATAATATGGTTGCTTCCTTTTACAACCATCTGACTTCGACTGTTACCGGGAGCGTAATTTTCGATTGCCTGGGTGATTTTTTCTAATGGTACCCCAAAATAATTCCCTACTGCTACCGCACACAGAACGTTTGGTAAATTATAATCTCCCACCAGTTGGGTTTGAATAATTGCGGGCTTTTCTGCATTCGTAAGTTGCACCTGTAGAAAATTGCCGCCAGACAAAGCTTTACCTGTAACATCGCCTCCAGTTGTGCCATAGCTAACTATTTTACTAATCCCTTCGCTCATTAGCTGAAGGTACTCCAGGTCATTAAAAACGAATGCGGTACCATTATGATTACCTAAATAATCAAACAATTCTCCTTTGCCTTTTCGAACACCTTCGATTCCGCCAAAGCCTTCAAGATGTGCCTTACCGCAGTTAGTAATCAGGCCATAGGCAGGTTGAGTATATATACAATAACCTGCAATTTCTTTTTGATGATTAGCGCCCATTTCAATTACAGCTATTTCCGCATCTTCTTTTATTCGCAATAGGGTAATGGGAATACCTATATGGTTGTTTAAATTTCCCTGTGTGGTATAGGTTGTAAATTTTGAAGCAAGAACAGCGCTTACCAGCTCCTTTGTAGTTGTTTTTCCGTTGCTGCCGGTTATAGCGATAAAGGGGATACTAAAACATTCGCGATGATGCCTCGCAAGTTCTTGCAATGTGGCTAACACGTTCTCCACCCTAATGATACGTTCATCCCAGGTATTAACATCCTCATCAACTATGGCATAAGAAGCACCTTCTTCCAATGCCTGTAAAGCGAATTGGTTACCATTAAAATTAGGACCCGATAGCGAAAAAAAGATATCCCCTTTTTTAAGTTTACGCGTATCTGTTTGGATTGAGGAATTCTTAAGGTAGACCTGGTATAGTTGTTCAATAGTCAAGATAGCAACATTTTTTAAAACAAAAATAGGGTTAACCGATAAGACCTATACAAGAGAAAGTACTAAGACAATAATTTTGCACAGCTCATTTACATAGATACTTTGTTAGAGATATTAGTAAAACAAAGAGCCATCCGTTTCGGATGGCTCTTTGTTTTGTATCTACCTTTTCTTTATCTTTTTTGACGGCGCTGAGGAAAAAAGTTTCCTGTTTTGCGCTTAGCTCCTTCAGGAGATCCAAAGTGTGTCATTGCACAACGGAAGCCTATCGTGTTGCTGCTTTGATCCTCTTCTAAAAAGCGACGGGTACCGGGACTAAGATAATAAGGTCTGTCGTTCCAGCTACCACCCTTAACTACTCTTGATCTGTCACTGATTAAAGTTGTAAATCCATAACCATACTGAGATGAGCTTATAGAGTCTCCATCCAGGTAGTTGATAGCATAAGATCTTTGGTAGTTGCGACGTAAACGCAAAGTAGAGTCTACTTCGTCAATCATTTTGATTCTGCCAAGGCTATCACGCAAATTTCCTTCTCCGCCACTCATATCAACTTTTTGGAAACGGTTACCACGATATGGGTTAAAGTCGTCTGCATCCATATTAGTTAACGGTCGGTAAACATCTCCCACCCACTCACTAACATTACCACTCATATTATATACTCCGAATCCATTAGGAAAGAAGGCTGTAACTTCAGCAGGTATAGCAGAACGGTCGTTTAATCCTCCGGCAACTCCCATATTGTCTCCGCTTCCACGTTTGAAGTTTGACAAGAAGCTGCCCTGCCATGCACCACGACGTGTAGAACGAAGGTTATCAAAACCATCATTTTTCCAGGCATACACCTGTTTGTTGGTTATTAACTCTTCACCACGCGATTTCTCGCTTTTACGAATTTGAGGGTTAGAATTAATGTAACCTAAAGCAGCGTATTCCCATTCTGCTTCACTTGGCAAGCGGTAGCCCGGTAATAAAATACCATCTTCAAAACCAATAGTAGTGCGCGGACGTCCTTGTGCATCTTTTAAAGCATTTTTCTTAGGTTTACCCGGAATGCCCTGGTATTCGCCCATCAGGTATGCTTTGGTATTAAAGTTTTCCTGCGCGCCCCCTGCCAATTCGGTTTTTACAACGTTTTTGTTTTGATAGCCTGCTTTAATTAACTCATTTTCGTTAACCCTGTCGGTACGCCAGATAGAAAAGTCATGCGCCTGTTTCCAGTTTACACCTACTACAGGATAAAAGTTATAAGAAGGGTGACGGAAATAATATTCAACATAAGGCTCGTTGTAAGCAAGTTCGCTTCTCCAAACTAATGTATCAGGCTTAGAACTTTCTAATACGGCTGCATATTGAGGATCGCTGAAAACATTTTCTAACCAGTGGATATACTCCCGATAGTGTACGTTAGCAACTTCAGTTTTATCAATAAAAAAAGAGTTTACAGTTACACGACGTGGAATATTATTCCAATCGCCCATAACATCTTCCTGAACTGCGCCCATTGTAAAAGTACCTCCCTGCACAAACACTAAACCGGGCCCTGTTTTAATGTCTTTAGCTTTCGCTACGTTAAAACCCCCCATGTCTTTGTCATTGTAATTCCAGCCAGTCATATTAGACTGTTGAGGTTTCTTCTTGAAAAGACCACCATTTTTACAAGAAGCTAATAACGCAATGGTTCCTAAAATAAGGCTGAGATTTCTGAGACGCAATACTTTTTGCATGTTAACTTTTTTACTCTTATTGAATTTTAAAAATCGTATTCAATAATAATATTGGATTAATGTAGTTAATCGAACATCTATTACAACGCGAATATAATAGAATTATTGAGTATAAGTCTAAAGCCGTTCTTGTAAGAATGTTATCAAAAATCTAATTTTTGCCAGCAAATAAAATTCTAAATTGTAAGGGATGTTATAGAAGAACTTTGAAAAAAAAATCTTCATCGACAGAAAAACATCTTAGAAACTTTTTTATTTAGAATTTAAACAAGCGTTACATCTGGTAATAGAGTAAGATCTTAAACACCAATCTTGCCGCCTCGTCTTAAACTTTTTATTAATCTTTTGCTCGTAAATTTTAATGTCGCTCATGAATGTTCTGTCAGAACCCGGTATTTTTGCAAAATATAACTGAAATGTTTTCTAAATATTCTGGTCTAAAGCAGCTATTTTAGATTATTTGAACTCTATTGTGTCGAAGTAAGCGGGTTAGTTAGACTAAAATACTTTTTAATGAAAACTTATCAATGGAAGAAATAAGTTTGTCAATTGGAAAAACATTGTAATTTGTTTTTTCGTATAAGAAAAATTAGAAGAACTATAAAAGATATATTATGTTACAAATCCAATTTTTTATTTTTTGTAAAAAACCTCATTACTATCGATAAGAAATATACTTCAAAAAAATCGAAAAGTGATAAAACAACTAACACTAAAAACTGCTATTGCTTTTTTAGCTCTTTCAGTTATTACAACAAGTAAGGCGCAGGATCCCAATAGAATAAATGTAGTAACCTCTGCGGTTCCTTTTTTAAAAATATCTCCCGATGCACGGGCGGGCGGAATGGGAGATGTTGGAATTGCTACAACTCCCGATGCCAATTCAGCTTTCTGGAACCTCGCGAAAACTCCTTTTGCCACAAGCCGTACAAGTATCGCAGCTACCTATACTCCCTGGTTAAAAGACCTTGGATTAAACGATGTTTACCTTGCTTCGTTAGCTGGTTATCATAGATTAGATGATCAGGCGGCAATATCTGCATCTCTTAGATATTTCAGCCTGGGAAATATTCAGTTCACTGATTTTGCCGGAAATGATCTTTCAACTTACCGCCCCCGTGAGTTCTCGGTGGATTTTGGTTATAGCAGAAAAGTAGGTGAAAACCTTGCTGTTGGGGTAGCATTGCGGTATATTAATTCAAGCCTTGCCAAAGGGGATCCCAACAACAGTGGAGTAGTGTATAAAGCAGGTAATGCGGTTGCAGGTGATCTTTCGATATACTCTGATAATACAAACGATGAGGGGCAAGGCTGGAGCTGGGGCGCTACATTAAGTAACCTCGGTTCAAAAATTGGTTATACAAGCGATGCACAACAGAAAGATTATATTCCTGCAAACCTTGGTTTGGGAGGGGCATATACCTGGGTTTTTGATGAGAGCAACAGGTTAACTGCCGGTGTTGATGTAAATAAATTAATGGTTCCAACTCCGCCGTCTTTAACAGACAGTGCTGCATTAGTGAATTATCGTAATAAAAGCCCTATTAGTAGCTGGTTTAGCAGCTTTGGCGATGCCGGTGGCTTTGGCAATGAGTTGAAAGAATTTCAGGTTTCATTAGGGGGAGAGTATGTGTATAATGAACAATTTGCGCTTCGGGGCGGTTATTTTTATGAGAATAAGTTTAAAGGAAACCGTAAGTACTTCACTTTAGGAGCAGGTATTAAATACAACGTTTTTGGTTTAAATTTCTCTTACCTTGTTCCTTCCGGTAATGGCGTTAACCGTAATCCGTTATCGAACACTTTACGTTTCAGTCTTATTTTCGATCTGGATAGCGAAAGCAACGGCACAACAGGACTTAAATAATCGCTTTATAATTAACTAAAAAAAGCGGAGGTTGACCTTCGCTTTTTTTGTGCCGTAGCTAGAAGAACAGAGTAATTTTTGCACGTAGTTTACAATTTCAAAGCCACCTTTTTGCCCGTTTTTGCTGCTAAATAGATTGCATCAATAATTTTTAAATCTTTCAAGGCTTCTTCACCATCCACCGGAACGATAGGTTGTTTACCCTCCAAAATAATTCCCGCCATTTCATCCATTTGTACCGTCTGATGAGTTATATGAGGCTGACTTAATTCACCTTTATTGGTACGGCCTTTAATTGGGCCATAGCCGGTAGCTGGTTGTAATTCGGCAAATCCTGCCTGGCCATTTAAAAAAAAGCGATCTAAGTTACTCATGTTATAGGTTGATAAACAAGATGCCACTGCCCCGCCAGGAAACCCGAGTTGAAACTGAATGGTTTCGTCAACGCCTTCTTTGAATTTTGCACTGTCCGTTTTGGTTTCCTCTGCAGTTACCCAAACCGGCTCTTCACCTATCATATAACGCGAACCATTAATAGCGTAAATGCCTATATCCATCATTGAGCCGCCCCCGGCCAGTTGCCTGTTCAATCGCCACTGATCAGGATTACCTATTCGAAAGCCGCATAAGCCCTGGAAAAACATAATTTTCCCCAACTCCCCTTCTTTCCGCATCCTAATAATTTCCAGAGTCTTTGGCTCAAAGTGCATCCGGTATCCCACAAGCAATTTCACCTTCGCATCCTTACATGCCTTAACCATTTCCTCCCCTTCTTTCGCGTTTACCGCCATCGGCTTTTCGCAAATAACATGCTTACCGGCTTTAGCCACCTTAATAACCTGATCGTGATGCAGGGCATTTGGGGTAATAACATATACCGCGTCTATCTCGGAATTATCTTTAATGGCGCCAAAATTCTCGTAATTATAACAGTTCTTTTCAGGAATGTTGTACTTCTTCTGCCAGTCTGCTAATTTAGAAGGTGTTCCACTGATAGCCCCCACTAATTTAGCCATCTTACAGGATTGCATAGCTTCGGCTACCCGGGTTCCGTAACTACCTAACCCCAGTATTGCTACCCGTAACACCGGGCCCTGATAAGAGCGATTGTAAATGTCTTTGCTATTAGAGCCATACAATTGTAGAAAAGGCAAACTCATGGCTGAACCGGTGAGCTTTTGTAAAAAGTGACGACGTGAACTCATAAAAGAAGGTTTTATATTTAGTATAAAATAAGCAATGCAAAGTTTAAATACATGTAAGTTTCAGTGAAAAGCAACCTACTACAAAATCCTGCAATTTTATTGGATTATTTTAAAAAAGCCGGGATGGTGACTTAACGAAAATATTTGTATCTAAAAATTAAAATTGCATATTTATCTTAATAAGCTCTTGCAAACAAAACCCTTTGAGTAGATGGTTTTCCGGTAAGAATACAGTTACCATCTTCCTGCTGATTGTTTAGCGGAATACAACGGATAGTCGCTTTCGTCATTTCTTTAATCCTATCTTCGGTATCTCCTGTGCCGTCCCAATGGGCCGAAACAAATCCTCCTTTCTCATCCAGTAATCTTACAAAGTCATCCCAGGCATCGGCATTCGTAATGTGCGTTTCTCTAAAAGAAAAGGCCTTGTTATAAATATTTTCCTGGATAGCATGCAGTAGCTTTTCAATGTTGATTGCAAGCCCATCTAAACTCATGTTTAATTTTCCTTTTGTATCCCGTCTTGCCACTTCAACCAGGTTTTTTTCAATATCCCTTGCACCGACAGCAATTCTAACAGGCACACCTTTAAGTTCGTACTCGGCAAACTTCCATCCCGGACGGGTATGATCGCTATCATCGTATTTTACTTTTATGCCAACAGCCTTCAATTCCTTCATAAGTGGAACTACTTTTTCATCAATCAGTCTTTTTTGCTCTTCACCTTTAAAAATGGGTACAATTACCACTTGTATGGGTGCTAACCTTGGCGGCAGTATTAATCCATCATCATCACTATGAGCCATAACCAATGCACCGATCAGCCTTGTACTAACGCCCCAACTGGTTGCCCAAACATAATCCAGTTTATTTTGCTTATCGCTAAACTTTACGTCAAAGGCTTTCGCAAAATTTTGACCGAGGAAATGTGAAGTACCTGCCTGCAAAGCCTTTCCATCCTGCATTAAAGCTTCTATGCAATAAGTATCTACGGCTCCGGCAAAACGTTCATTAGCACTTTTTACACCTTTTATTACCGGCATCGCCATATAATGCTCCGCAAAATCTGCATATACTTCCAGCATTTGTTTGGTTTCGGCCACCGCTTCTTCTGCTGTGGCATGGGCCGTATGACCCTCCTGCCATAGAAATTCTGCCGTACGTAAAAATAACCGGGTTCGCATTTCCCACCGGACTACGTTAGCCCACTGATTTATAAGTAATGGCAGATCGCGGTAGCTTTGTATCCAGCTTTTATACGTGTTCCAAATAATGGCTTCGCTGGTTGGTCTTATAATTAATTCTTCTTCAAGTCTGCTTTCAGGATCTACCATTAAAGCACCTTTTTTATCGGGGTTTACCTTTAGGCGATAATGCGTTACTACAGCACATTCTTTGGCAAAACCTTCTGCGTTCTCTTCTTCTTTTTCAAACAGGCTTTTAGGTACAAACAAAGGAAAATAAGCGTTTTGGTGCCCGGTTTCTTTAAACATCCTGTCAAGTTCATCTCGCATATTCTCCCATAAGGCATAGCCATAAGGCTTTATCACCATACAGCCACGAACAGCACTGTAATCTGCTAATCCACTTTTGATGATCAGGTCGTTATACCATTGGGAGTAGTCCTGCTGCCGCGAGGTAATTTCTTTACTCATAATTACAATTAAGTTTACACTTCTCTTAACAAAACACTCCTAAACGTTTTACTTCTGGCAAACTGTTTGACATAAGAAAAGCAGTTGTTTTAAAACGTCGCAAAAGTAGTAACTTCACATTAGATAATACCTCTTAAAACATTTCGTATGAAAAGCAGATTTTTACTCGTTGGCTTACTAGCGGCAATGCTTACAAGTTGCGCTACTTATAAGGCAGGTCAAACTCCTGATGATGTTTATTATTCTCCTGCAAAGGAGGTAAAGGAAAGAACACAAACATATTCGCGACGCGCTGACAGGTACGAGGATTATGTTAGCCACGAAGATGACAGGTACCTTAGAATGAAAACCAGGAACCGCGACCGTTGGAGTACTATAGATGATTACGATTACTGGTACGACAGCCGCTATGTACCTTCTTACTCATACAACTACTACAGAAATAACTGGAACAGCCTTTACCTTAATAATTGGAATACCGGTTACTATCAACCTTATGGTTATGGCGTTTTTGGAGGTGGTAGTTTGGGAATGTATCCTAACTACTACGGCAATGGTTACAGCAACAGATACGGGTATGGTAGATCTGGATACAGCGGTTATGGAGGCGGGTATTACTCTAAAACACCGGTTTATATAACTAAGCGCCCAGTTGAAGTTGGCAGACCAGAATTGAATGGTTATAATAACCGTAGTTACAATAACAGGAATAGTTTAGGTAATACTATAATGAAAGCGTTTACGCCTTCTGAGAGCGGTTATAATAATAGTAATGCGAGAACTTACTCTGGCAATAACACTAGCAGCTCTGAAAGAACTTACAGCGCTCCTGAAAGAACTTACACTCCTCCTGCATCAAGCAGTTCTTCCAGTAGTTCTTCAGGTTCCTCTGGTGGTGGTGTTTCACGTCCGACACGTAATGGAGGAAACTAAAAATTTCGAAAAATATTTACTTCATAAATTGTTCAAAATCAAAAACCGTATTTGCAGAAATACGGTTTTTATTAACCGTTTATTTTTATGAAAAAAGTTCTACTTAGTCTAATTGTAATATCCTGCTTCTTTTCTTCCTTTGCGCAATCTCCTGAAGATGTGTTGAGGTATAGCTATAACCCGCAACAAGGTACAGCAAGAAACATGTCGATAGGAGGAGCCATGGGTTCGTTGGGAGGTGATTTAAATGCGTTATATGTAAATCCTGCCGGACTTGGTTTATTTAAAACAAATGAATTTGTCGTAAGCCCCGGCCTTGTTTTCAATAATAATAAGTTCAATTTTCGGGGTACTGATACTGCATCAAAAAAATCAAGTTTTAATTTTGGTACAAGTGGTCTTGTTATAGGCTTCAATACTCCCGGAAGTAAATGGACAAGCAAGGCATTTAGTATCGGTATTAGTCAAACAGCTAATTTCAATAACCACATTTCTTACAGGGGATTAAATAACCAAAGCAGTTACAGCGAAATGTTTGCCGAGCAGTTTGCTAATAGCGGACTTGAACCTGACCCCGCTTTAAATGAGCCACGTTTTGCTTTTGGAACTGCACCTGCTATATACACCTTCCTGATAGATACCTTTTATATCAACAACAAGAAAGTGGTTAAAGCTTTGCCGGAATTTTTATTAGAGAAAGGCATTGCTTTAAACCAGTTGAAAACAATTGACACAGAAGGTGGCATTTACGATATTGCTTTAGGCTACGCTGCAAATATGGACGATAAACTGTATGTTGGCGGAAGCATCGGTTTCCCTATTGTAAATTATACCCGTTTAACTAAGTATAGAGAATCTGATCCGTCAGGAAATACAAATAACAACTTCGATTATTTTGAACTGAACGATTATCTTACAACTAAGGGTATAGGCATTAATGGTAAGCTCGGTGTTATTTTTAAACCTGTCGACTATCTTCGCCTGGGCGTAGCTCTTCATGCGCCTACTTTCTATAGCTTAACTGATAGGCAATCCAGTGATCTAAAAGTAGCTTCTGAAGCTTATAATGGTGTAGCTACTGCAAAGTCTTCCTTATTTACAAACGGTGCAGAAGGTGAAACACAATATTCAGCAACAACACCATGGAAGGTAATAGCGAGTGGTTCGTATGTATTTAGAGAAATAAATGATACCCGTAAACAAAGAGCTTTTATTACTGCCGATGTTGAATATGTTGGTTACGGTGGTGCAAGTTTCGGAGCTGATGGTGATAACGTATCAAGTGCAGATCAGACTTATTACAACCAAATGAAAACGGTGATAAAAGACTATTACAAAGGGGCTTTGAATTTTAGAGTAGGTGGGGAGTTGAAACTACATACTATTATGTTTAGAGCAGGTGGGGCTTATTATTCCAACCCTTATAAAGACAGTGAGTTGAAATCGAATACTATGCAGGCAAGTGGGGGATTAGGGTACCGCAACCATGGGGTTTTTGTTGATCTTACTTATGTTCATAATATAAACAAAGATGTAAACTTTCCCTATCGTATAGGTGACAAACAAAATACTTTCGCGCAGCAAACAGGCAGCAGGGGAAATTTATTAATGACACTTGGCTTCAAATTTTAAATAGCTTCACACCTATTGCTTAAAGCACTCTTCTACAGGGTGCTTTTTTTATTTAGGTTTTAATCGGATTGGAAATAGCAGACAATCTAAATCTAATTTGGTTACCTCAATTACTTTGAAACTAACGTATAATTTTGTTTCTATTTCGAAACTTTAGGTATGATACGAAAAGGCATTTTAGTATTACAAAATGTTGGATGGCATAACTATTGAACAATGATAAAAGTTGTTTTATTATTAAACTTTAAATAAGTAATTATGCTTTGGAGAGGCAGGGAAGGAAGCGGAAATGTAGAAGATCGTCGTGGTATGTCAGGTGGAGGAATGGTAGCAGGTGGTGGTATTGGAGCTGTTATTATAGGCATTCTTTATTTTTTGCTTGGCGGCGATCCATCACAAGCTCCATCAATGTTACCAGGACAGAATCAGGGTAGTGAATATTCAGCCCAGCAAAAAGCTGGTGATGATAGTCTGGCTGAATTTGTTAGTGTGGTTTTAAAGGATACCGAAGATGTTTGGGGAGAGTTGCTTTCAGGGTATCAAAAACCAAGATTGGTGATTTTTAGAGATGGTGTACAAACAGCATGCGGAGGTGCTAATGCTGCTGTTGGACCTTTTTATTGTCCCGGCGATCAAAAAGTTTATATAGACCTTTCGTTTTTTAGGGATCTGCGAAATCGTTTCCGTGCCCCCGGCGATTTTGCTATGGCTTACGTAATTGCTCACGAAGTTGGACATCATGTTCAAAACCTGCTGGGGACTTCAGATAAAGTGCGTTCATTGCAACAACGATCAGGAGAACGAGAAGGAAACAGAATGTCAGTTAAGCTTGAATTACAAGCTGACTTTTACGCTGGTGTATGGGCAAATCATGCACAGCGAATGAAGCGTTTTTTAGAGCCGGGAGATATTGAAGAAGCTTTAAATGCAGCGAATGCAATTGGAGATGACCGCTTGCAGGAGCAGTCGCAAGGTCGAGTAGTACCTGATGCTTTTACGCACGGAACTTCAGCACAAAGAATGTATTGGTTTAAAAAGGGTTTTCAATCAGGCGATATAAGACAGGGAAATACTTTTGAGGATCCGAATTTGGAATAAATCCAGACCTTAAAAGATAAGTGTTATTCACTACTAATAAAATCTTTTAAACCCCCTTTTAAGGATTGGGGTTGCCCTCCTTTCTTGTACCCTGATACAATTCGTACTCAAATAACCGGCAATCAATTTTACTTGTATAAAACTCTATTCTCCGGCTGGCCTTAAGACCGATCTTTTTTGCAAGGTCCAGATTGCCGGTAAAAATATATCCTGTATATCCTTTGCATTTTTTCTTCATAAAATCGCCTATACGAGCATATGTTTTCTCAAGCTCCGTTTCCTCTCCCATCCTTTCTCCATATTCAGGATTAAAAAATACTACGCCTGCTTCTCCTTCGGGCACGGGGGTTGCGTCAAAGTCTCCTATTGAAAATTCTATATAATGCTCTACACCTGCTGCTGCCGCATTTATCTTAGAAATATTTATTGCATCGGCACTAATATCAGAAGCTATAATTTTTAAACCCGGCAGTTCCTGTATCTGCTCAAAAAGATTTCTTCTTTCCGCCTCCAGCACGCCCTTGTCAAAACCCGTAAGATGCATAAAAGCATAATTACTTCTAAACAACCCGGGTCTACGATTCGTAGCAAGCAACGCTGCTTCTATAGCAATGGTTGAAGAGCCACACATGGGATTAACAAAGGGAGACGTTCTGTCCCACCTGCCGGCAAGTAATGTGGCGGCTGCCAATGCCTCAAGCATTGGTGCTTTACCCGGGATTTTTCTATAACCATGCTTAGCTAAAGTTTCTCCCGATGTATCTAAAAATATTTCTGCAACTTCATCACGCCAAAACAAATGAACAACAGTCTTATCAAGGGACGGACCGGAGTTAGGCCGCGATCCGGTTTGCATGCGCATCCTGTCAGCAATAGCATCTTTCACTTTCACGTTTGCATACAAGGAAGTCTTTATACTTGGATGATCTACATTGCTGGTAACTGAAAAGTACCCCTCTGCCGGTATTACCTTTTCCCATGCTATTAATGAAACTTGTCTGTAAACATCCTCTGCGCTATTACACGGAAATTCTTTTATTGAGTACAACACCTGGCTGGCACATCGTAGGCTCAGGTTCAATCTAATGCAATCATTTATTGTTCCTTCCATCTCTATGCCTGTTGCAAAAGTTCGTGTCGGAGTGAAGTTTAGTTCAATCACTTCCTGTTGTAAGTAAGAAGATAAACGTTTGCTACAGGTGATGATTATGCGGGATGGTGTTGTGAAAGATTGCGTCATGTTAAGGATCGGGGAATTGTACAGATTAGAACAAACTGTTATTCCGACTATTCAAGGAAGCTAAAGAAATAAGTAAATAAATTTCCAGTTGTTCCCTACCAGATTTTAATCCGCTTATCTTCCGGCAAATACATTTTGTCGCCTGGCCTTACATTAAATGCCGTATAGAAGGGTGTAAAATTTTGCAGCGGACCATTGACTCTGTACATAGGCGGAGAATGCGGATCGGTATTAACACGTAACCGAATTGTTTGATCTTTCTGTTTAGTCCGCCATATTTGTGCAAGTGAAATGAAAAAACGCTGGTCGGGTGTAAAGCCATCAATCTTTGTAGTATCCTGGCCCTGCTTAGTCATCTTAAAAGCATCGTAAGCAATGGCAATACCGCCGATATCTGCAATGTTTTCTCCCGTTGTAAGACTACCATTTATATGCAAACTATCAAGTACAGTGAAGGTATTGTACAGATCAATAACCGATTTTGATTTAGCCACAAATTTTGCGCTGTCTTCAGTTGCCCACCAGTTTTTTAAGTTACCTTCTTTATCGTATTGCGCTCCCTGGTCGTCAAATCCGTGCGTCATTTCATGACCAATCACCATGCCTATTCCTCCGTAGTTTATAGCATCGTCAGCATTAGGATCGAAGAATGGAAACTGCAAAATGCCCGCAGGGAAAACTATTTCATTAAAAGTAGGATTGTAGTAGGCATTAATTGTTGGAGGTGTTAATCCCCACTCTGTTTTATCAACAGGTTTATTTAGTTTACTTAACTGGTACTGGTATTCATTTTTACCCGCGGAAATCAGGTTTTCATAAAACGTTTTACGGTTTACTGTAACATTACTGTAATCTCTCCACTTATCAGGGAAGCCAATTTTTTTCATAAAGGCATACAACTTATCCTTAGCCCTGCCCTTAGTCACTTCACTCATCCAGTCAAGATTTTTGATATGCGCTTCAAAAGATTTTTGCAGGTTAGACACAAGCACGAGCATTCGTTCTTTTGCATCTTCAGTAAAATATTTTTTTACATACAATTGTCCTAAAGCCTCGCCTAAGTATGAGTCTGTGGCTCTATACATCCGCTCCCACCTGGGTTTTATTTGTTGCTGGCCACTTAAAATCCTTGTATAATCAAACTTTGCATTAACAAAGGCACTACTTAAATAATTAGCAGCATCATCTGCAACATGAAATTTATAATAGGCTCTCCATGCAGTTGCCGGTATTGTTTTTAGTAACGTATTTATTTTAGTATAGTAATTAGGCTGACCAACATTTACAGAATCCGTTTTTGCGGCAACATTGTTTAAAAAAGAAGACCAAGCGAATACAGGCATTTTTTTATCAAGGTCGGCAACAGCTATTTTGTTGTAATTGCTTTGTGGATCTCTTAGTTCTACATTGGTACGGTGACTTTCTGCCATTTGCTTTTCTAATGCATATACCGCAGCCACTTTTTTAAGTGCAGCAGCATCATCATCTCCCGTTAGCGCAAATATCTTCTGCATATATTTTTTATATGCATCCTGGATAGCAGTAGTTGCGGCATCTGTCTTAAAATAATAATCCCTGTCAGGCAAACCTAAACCTGTTTGAAAAAAAGCAGCGATGTTCATACTGCTGTTTTTTTCATCTGCAACAATACCCATAGCGGCTATATAACTGAAGCCTTCTTTATGTCGTTGTGCTTCAAACTGCATAATGCTTTTTGCATCAGTCAACGTATTTAACTGCTCCAAATAGGGTTTTATCGGGTCATATCCTCTTTTCTCAATTGCAACGGAATCCAGTCCGGACGCGTAAAAGTTGCCCACTTTTTCTTCAAGGCTTCCCTTAGGTTGCTTAACTTGGGCAACTGAGTCAAGTATGAATTTTAAATGCCCTTTAGTACCGTTATACACATCTAAAAAAGACCCGATGTCTGATTCGGTGGGTGGTATAACAGCTTCTTTAACCCATCTTCCATTTACAAACAAATAGAAATTATCTCCCGGCTTAACCGACCGGTCCATGTATTCTGTCTCAATAAATTTTGACCTTGCTTTTTGATCGCTTTTGTATGCAGATAGGCCCAACAAAATTAGCAGTGACGTTAAAATCAGCAATGGTATTTTCATAATATTCTGTCTCTTTTTAGCAATAGGTAAAATAAAACAACAATGATTTGTAAAAAAAAAATTATTTAAATGGAAACCAGGGATAAAATGTACAAATCAGATGAATTAAGTAATTGAAAAAGGCACTTACCAAAGTGCCTTTTTCAATAAAAACATGTTAGCTCCTACTTCAAATCCGCTTCTGTTAAACCACTGTTTATTTTGATGTCTTTAAAAATAATGTCCTGTTTAAATTGGCCAAGATCTGCAAGTATGTGGGTGGGAATTTGGATACCATTATAAGGTTTAAAATCCGAGAAATAAGTTTGAATAGTAACCTTACCCATTGGGCCAGCATCTCTAACGGAGGAGGACTTAACCCTTAAGCCAGTTGCAACGTCATAGTAATTTGTGTACTCGCGGCCTGCTGCAGTTTTTACCTGCAACACATGAGCATCTTTTCCCTCTACTTTTTCAATGCCTGATAAAGTGTAATTAGTCCCTGTTTGTTTTAATAGAAAAGCTTCGGAAAAGAAGGCTGCTTTCTCATCCATTTCTTCTTTTTCTTTTGCATCGGCTTCTTTTGTCTGACCTTGTTGGGATATTGTATATTTTCCGTTTTTAAGCGATTGTTGCTGCACAACCATACCGCCGACTGATGCAGAAGATGAAAAGGCAGAGGGCAAAATATGCTTCTGGTTTATAGTTATCTCCTGACCTGCTATAGAAGCACTTCCAATAAATTCAATGTCTTTTATAGCTGCAATAGCCTGGGGAGTTCCTATTGCTGCTACAGCCTTTTGTAATATGCTCTCCGGCGTAACTGAAGCATCCGCTTTCTTAACCGTTGGGGCGGCCGCTTCATTACCGTATACATCAAAATATTTTACCTCGCCATACTTCTCAAGGCCGGGAGCAATTTGTTTTGCATTACCAACAATAACAACATGCATCTGGTTTGGCATTACAAATTTAGTGGCCATGCTTTGTACCGTTTGCGGACTTACATTGCCAAGGTTTTTAAGATAATCCTGGTAGTAAGTTGCAGGTAAATTGTACCGCGCAATATTTAGCGCAAAGTTTGCAATGGTCGCAGGATTTTCTAATGAACGTGCAAAACCTCCCGAGAGGTAATTCTTCATTCGTGAAACTTCATCTTCCTGTAAAGCTTCTGTACGTATGCGGTTGAATTCGCTCACAAACTCCGCGATTGCACTGTCGGTTTTTTCATTTCTTACCGATGCAGATGCCGTAAACGCTCCTACCAGCCTGTCACTTTTTAAGCCTGAACTTGCTCCATAAGTAAAGGCATGCTTCTCTCTTAAATTGGCGAATAAACGACCCGAAAAACCTCCACCTAAAATATTATTCATAACAGAAGAAGGAATGGCGTCGGGCGAGCCTGGCTTCAACTCAACCGGTGTAACAAAAGTGATAAGGCTTTGTACACTTGCCGGACGGTCAACAATGGCAACATAAGTTTTGGCAGGAGGCTGAGGTTGTTTATAAGTTTCTTTTGGGACAACACCTTTTTTCCACGTTCCGAAGTTTTTTTCAGCAAGCAATTTTGCTTCAGCAGGTGTTATATCACCTACAAAAACCAGGAAAGCATTGTTAGGCTTCCAATAAGTGGAAAAGTAATTCTTAATATCCTCCAGCTTTACATTATTAATCGTTTGCTCGGTAAGTATATCGCCATACGGATGGCCTTTACCATAGGTCAGCCTGTTAATGACATTTCGGGAAATGGCAGCAGGATCGTCTTTTGCAGCCTGTAATCCTGATAACTCCTGCCGGCGGATCTTTTCAAGTTCTGAGGCAGGAAATGAAGGCCTTAATAC
>MWYU01000338.1 GCA_002050375.1 Chitinophagales bacterium 62-2 | reverse complement strand
ATCTACTACTTATCGAGATTCTAAAAAAGCAGGAAAATATTTTTTTAACTCTTGTAAGGGTAAAGCTTTCTTTGTTCGTATAAAATAATAATAGGTAGAATAGAATAATTTATAGAATCTCCGGCAAGACAGAAGAACGATAACTTTCTATTGACTAACTTACTTAAAATGATAACGATTGTGCCCTTAGAAGGGAACTATTTTAATTGTATTGGCTTAAAAAACCCTTTTAAAAAAACATAAAACAGTTGCTGTATGAAATTAAATCGACCCGCCTTCCAGGCCACTTTTTTTAGCCTCATGTTCCTGCTTTTATTTCTCAACGCCTCTAAAACATCTGCACAGGAAAGAAATAGTATAGTAAAAGGAGTGGTTTTAAATAACAAAAGTGAAGCCCTTAGCGGAGTTTCTGTTATTGTTCGAAATACACAAACCAATTTTACTTCAGGCACAAGTACAGATAATTCAGGGAATTTTACCTTTTCAAATATACCATCAGGAGGTGCCTACAATTTTACTTTTTCTAACGTAGGATTTGAAGACCAAACTTTGTCGGGATACAACATTAAAGACAATCAAACTTTGTCTTTAACGGTAAAAATGACTAGCTCCTCTGCTACATTAGACCAGGTAGTAGTTATAGGATATGGAACACAAAAAAGAAAAGACGTAACAGGTTCTGTTGCATCGGTGGATGCAGATAAAATAAGGGATCTTCCGGTAGTTCGTGCCGACCAGGCTATTCTGGGAAAGTTAGCCGGGGTTCAGGTAAAGCCTGGTTCAGGAGAACCGGGTGCACCAGCGCAAATCAGGATAAGGGGTATTGGCAGTATTTCGGCTGCGGCAGATCCTTTGTATGTTGTAGACGGCGTTCCCATGGCAAGCATACAAAATATAAACCCAAGTGATATAGAAACCATAGATGTTTTGAAAGACGCATCCGCTACAGCCATCTACGGTTCCCGTGGATCGAATGGTGTTATTCTTATAGCTACCAAAAGAGGAAAGGCAGGTAAGGCTGTTATAAGTTTCGACACTTATACCGGTTTTCAAAAAATAGCAAAAATTCCAAAGTATCAAAGTGCCCTTGAAGAAGCGCAACACTATTTTGATGGGATTAAAAACAGGAATATAGATGAAGGAAATCCTATCACGGGCGATCCCTTAAAATGGAAACAGGCAGTGCCAATAACAATATTGCAGGTTCTGCGAGGCGAGACGCCAACAATGCCCGGAACAACACTTGACTTCCAGGATCACGTACATGAAGTGTTGCAAACTGCTCCAATGCAGCAGTACCAGTTAAGCGCAAGAGGAGGAAGCGAGAATGTAAGATATTCACTAAGTGGAGAATACCTGAACCAGGATGGAATTGTCATCAATACTAATTACAAAAGATATTCAGCAAGAGCCAATGTGGACGTGAAAGCGTCAGACAAATTTTCAGTAAAGTTGAATATTAATCCATCGTTTACAGACAAGACTAATATTGGCGGGCCTGGTGCTGATGAGATAGGAAGTAATGGAGGCAGAGGATCTGATATTATATACAATGCGATTCAGATTCCTATGTACTATAAATTACGTAGCGATGACGGATCATACTTTCCATTTGGGGACGGGCTTGATGCAGTAGTATCTACTCAAAATCCTTTAGCGCTTGCACTTGAAGCTAAGGGAAAGCAAAAAGCAACGGCTATTCTGGGAAATATTAATGCAGAGTATTCCATTTTAAAAGATTTAAAGTTAAATGTGCTTTTAGGAGTAAACCTTATCAATGTTAAAGGCATGAGGTTTAAACCTAACCTTCCTGCTTTTAATAATAACCCGGCTATTGGAGCAGATAATGCTTCAGTCAACTTAAACTGGCTTACTGAAACAACGCTGAACTATACAAAAACTTTCAATAAACACAATGTAGCCGCCTTGGTCGGCTATACTACACAGAAAGATAATTTTGAATCTAATTTTCTGGCCAGTGATAGATTTCCTAATAATCTTGTGCCGACTTTAAGTGCTGTTAGCGGAATTATTACGAACGGCACTTCCGATCAATTTCAGTGGTCATTAATTTCTTACCTGGGCAGAATTAACTATAATTATAATAACAAATATTATGTAACGGCTTCTGTGCGCAGAGATGGTTCCTCTCGTTTTGGCAGCGAAAATAAATATGGTCTTTTCCCTTCGGCAGCTTTAGCATGGCGTATTTCTGACGAGAATTTTTTAAAGAATGTTCATTTTCTTAATGATTTAAAATTAAGAGTTAGCTATGGCGAAACAGGAAATAACAACATAGGCAATTACGAACACTATGCTACTATCAATTACGATAAATACACTTTAGCCGGTGTAGCTATTGGAGGATATGCTCCCGGAAGG
>MWYU01000284.1 GCA_002050375.1 Chitinophagales bacterium 62-2 | reverse complement strand
TGAGAAAGGCAATTTCAACAAGTGAATTTGGAAAATCGGTAGGAGCATTTAGAGTGAAATTGAAGCTGCCTATATTTCCAAATTCATTCAGATTTAGTTGGAGCATTCTGTGTAAAATGGAAGTGGTTAACAGACGAAAGCCAATGTGTTTATAATAGGTACTTACCCCTTTCACATTTGTATTGCCCGAAGAATTTAAGTGAAGGCTGATAAGCAGATCAGGCATTGCATCCTGAAGCATTAATACACGATCCACATTGTTAACATTGGTATCAGAAGTACGTGTCATTATTATGGCGGCTCCCTTTCTTGTAAGGTACTTTTGAAGCTCGTTAGCAAACCGTATAGTAAAGTTTTTTTCCAGCACTTTTGTCGTAATACCACTTGCGCCTGTATTGCTTCCGCCATGCCCGGCATCCACCGCGATCATCATTTTATTCACTTTTAAAACAGGTGGCTGTCTACGTACTCTAACCGACAGTATTTTGTTATTATAATTAATAGAATAACCCCAATTTTGTTTATGCTTAAGCTCGATGCATACTCTTACCACATCATCTTCTAACTGGTTAAAATAAACGTTTGTTATCTCTTTAACGGATCGTAGCTGTGTTATCCAGTTGGTGTTGCTTTGAACGCCGTAAATGTCCAGGTAAATTTTTGAAGGGTTAATTTCCATCCAGCTTTTATAAGGTAGTTTTTCATCGAGGCTTATGTTTACATAATCGTACTGTTCATCACCCTTAACGCTCCATGAATTGGTTAGGTAGAACGGCCGGAGCTTTGTTGAAGTGTCGCTTTTTAAATCAGATTTATTTATATAAGCTGTATGAGATTTTGATAGCCGGACCAGGTACATATCTTTTGTTGAATCCACTATCTGCAGCAAAACGCTCGTATCAATGTAACCCAATTTCGCACCTCCTAAACGATCTTCTCCTAAACCGGAACCAAGCATAGTAAGCTTACCAACAGACCGGGAAAGATAATAACCGCCTATAGTGCTTTGAGATACACCCTGCAGCGTTACCAATAATAAGACTGTACTTATAAGCCTCATACGATGAAGATAGAATTTTTAATTACAACAAAAGCCAGACGCAATGCCTGGCCTTTGATGATATCGGTGAGATAGAAACTTTACCCGCTGTACTCTAATAATGTCTTCGCATTAATAAGGATACCTTTTATCGCTTATCAACTTGTCGGCAATTCTTCTTCTTGCATCCTTTGTATTAAGTGGTTCTGTTTTTGTAAAGCGTTTAATGCCGAGCAACATCATCCGTTGTTCATCACCTTGTGCAAACGAGTTAACAGCATCTTTGCCATATTTGTTTATTTTGTCTGCTGCATCAGTCAAATAAACCCGCATTGCATCCAATTCAAATTGAATAGCGTTTTCACCTTTTCGTTCTGCCAGCTTCATTACACGCAGCAAGGCACTTTCTGCATTAAATGTTTCAATGGCCATATCAGCAATGTTCATCAAAATTTCCTGCTCACTTTCAAGCTTCATCATTAGCTTTTGAACGGCTGCACCCGATGTCATTAAAATGGCTTTTTTAAAGTTAGCAATTGCCTTCAGTTCTTTTGTAAATGCCCCTTCATCTTCATTGCCAAAATCGGGAATACTCATTAATTCTTTTTGAACATTCATTGCAGGGCTCATTAAATCAAGCCTTCCCTTCATTGCACGTTTTAAAACCATGTCAACAGTAAGCAACCTGTTGATCTCGTTAGTGCCTTCATAAATGCGGTTAATGCGGCTATCGCGATAAGCTTTTGAAATGATATACTCATCGCTGTAACCATTACCGCCATGAATTTGCACACCCTCGTCAACTACAAAGTCAAGCACTTCGCTGCCGTAAACTTTTAGCATGGCACATTCAATGGCAAATTCTTCGGCAGCACCTAACAAAGCTTCGGTAGAAGACTTGCCGCTATTTTCGAGTTGTGTTTCCTTATCGTCAATCCATTTTGCCGTGCGATATAAAGCAGACTCACCAACCCATGTCTTCAAAGCCATTTCAGCAAGTTTATGCTTTATAGCTCCAAAGTTGCAAATAGGTTGCTTAAATTGTTCGCGGGTAATTGCATAATCAATGGAAGTATTCAGTGCCCTTTTTGCGCCACCTAAAGCAGCAGCACATAATTTTAAGCGGCCTATATTTAAAATGTTGAAAGCGATAATGTGGCCTTTGCCAATTTCACTCAATACATTTTCAACCGGCACTTTACAATCCTGAAAATATAACTGAACCGTTGACGAACCTTTGATACCCATTTTATGTTCTTCGGGACCCTGAGTAAAGCCGTCAAAACCTCTTTCGATAATAAAGCCAGTAAACTTATCTCCGTCAATTTTTGCAAATACAGTATACAC
>MWYU01000071.1 GCA_002050375.1 Chitinophagales bacterium 62-2 | reverse complement strand
GTATGTAGCCGGTACAGATAGAGTTGATCCATACACAGGTATAATCTATAGCGCCAACAAAACCCGTGATGATAGTACCCGTAATGCAAGAGGTGTTTGGCCAACCAGTCAGCCAGCGTATGTAACTAAATATGGCAGCAACCAAACAAAGGCTTACCAGGCCTTCATCAATGCAGGATATCCATTAGGTAAGAATTGGAGTTTGTACAGTTTCGGCGGCGTCTCTAAAAAAGATATTCTTGCTTACGGCTTTTTTAGAAATGCGAACCCTACAGATGCTAATTCTAACCCGGCCTTATATCCTGATGGTTATCTCCCTGAATTACCCGGAAAAAATATTGACTACTCTTTATTTGCGGGTGTTACAAGGAAATCTGTCAGTGGATGGAACATTGATTTAAGCACAGGATATGGATTGAACTATCTTGATCTTTATGCTAATAACACAAGCAATCCATCTTTGGGTGCAGCTTCGCCAACTAACTTTTTTGTTGGAAGAAATACTTTTAGTCAAAGCACTACCGAAGCTATTTTCAGTAAAAGCTATGAAGGTATTGCCAGAACAAAATCAACTAACATAGCTGCTGGTAGCCAGTTTCGTATAGATAATTTTAAACTGGGTGAAGGAGATTCTGCATCATACAAGGTAGGGCCACTTGCACAAACTAATAATAAAGCCCCGGGCAGTAGTGGTCGCCCTGGTATTTCAGCAGCAGATAGAACGAACAAAAGCAGAACGAACATTGCAGTTTTTGTAGATATAGAAAGTGATATTACTGAAAGATTTTTAGTAGCTATTGCAGGACGATATGAAAACTACAGTGACTTCGGTGGAAACTTGTCCGGGAAGCTTGCAACCCGTTTAAACTTTACAAAAGATGTTGCTATAAGGGGTTCGATTAACCGCGGTTTCAGAGCACCTTCTTTGCAACAAATATTTAATAGCCAAACTACCTCTACAGTTCAGGCAGGTGTTATCAGGCAAACAAAACAACTACCAAGCAACGATCTGAAGCTTGCACAATTAGGAATAGAAGACCCGAAGCCAGAGCTTAGCTGGAACTATAATGTTGGATTAACTGCAAAAGCAGGAAGTAAATTACTGTTTACCCTTGATGCATACCAGATCGACGTTACCAACAGGATCATTATTTCTGAACAACTACCTGTTACCGCTGCCACCCCTGCCTTACTTGGTGCATACCCCGCATCTACCGGCATAAGAGAAATCACATTCTTTACAAACCATATTAATACCCGTACAAGAGGCATTGACTTTGTTACAAGCTTCAAGCACAATTTTACTGCTAAGCAAGGTTTGAATGCAAGTGTAGCCTTTACTTTTAATAAGACCGAAATTACCTCACAAAAAGAAACACCTTCACAATTACAGGCAGGCGCTACATCAACAGTAAAATTAATTGACACTGTAAGCATTTCTTTAATTGAAACATCGCAACCAAGAAATAAAGTATTAGGTAGTATTGGTTACCAGGCCGGAAAACTCAATGTAACAGCAAGGGCTACCTATTTTGGAAAGGTGATAGCATGGGAAAAACCAGCAAACCTTCCACACAGGGCTCAAACTTTTAATGGTAAAACTTTAACTGATATTACGCTTAGCTATGATGTTTTTAAAAGGTTTTCTATAACTGTAGGGGCTAATAACATATTTGATGTGTATCCTGATAAAGTTTTAGCAAACTATGCATCTTATTCGAGCGGTCAAATTCCTTATACACGAAACGCAAACCAGTTTGGTTTTAATGGTGCATTTTACTATACTACTTTAAATCTAAAATTATAATAAGCACCGAAGCCCGGTCGGTTTTAGAAGCTTAAGTTTCACTTAATTAAATAGCCTGGCGTCGTTAGGTGTCTTGTGCTTTATACAAATGGATCTTTAAATTGCCCTACATACGAGAAAGGAACAAAGGGCAAGTACCAGTTGGTGGTAAGCGATAAAAGTTGGAACAAGCTGAAACAAAACATCAAACCCCTCACGCTTAAAACAACTTCGTTAAGCATAGCACGACGTATACATAATCTTGAAACAGTTTTGCAGTGGATGGCTCAATTACTTCCGTATGGCAAGTATAACAGGCAAACTCAAAGACCTTAATAGCTGGATACGCAACCGGCTGCGCTACTGCATATGGCACAACTGGAAGAAGCCTGAACGTAAACGCAAAAATCTGATACGTTTAGGTGTAGATCAGGTTCATGCCTATGGATGGAGCAGAACAAGAATGGGAGGATGGGCAGTAGCACAAAGCCCCATACTGTTAACGACTGTTACACTGCAAAGACTAAAGAAACGAGGTTATGAACCGATGCTCGAACATTACTCCAAAGTGTCCCCACAACTTAATGAACCGCTGTATACGAG
>MWYU01000134.1 GCA_002050375.1 Chitinophagales bacterium 62-2 | reverse complement strand
GTTCTGGAATTGAACAATTGAGTTGGAAAGCTGCTGAAAGATTTCAAATAAACAGATTGGTTCAAAGAAAAGATGAAAAAGAAAACTCGCAACAAACCATTGTAGTTTGGAACGAAAAGAGCTAAGGACAAGCATTATGACAGCAACAGAATTTCACCTAATATCACATACTATTCCTCATCAGCCAGGTATATATAAATATTACGACTCGCACAACAAATTGTTGTATGTGGGTAAAGCCAAGGATTTGCGTAAGCGAACCAGCAGTTATTTTACCAAGACTTTTACAAACTATAAAACTCATGAACTTGTACAACGTATTCACCACGTAGAATTTACAATTACAAATAGTGAGGCAGATGCTTTTTTACTTGAAAATTCGCTTATAAAACAGTTTCAGCCAAGGTTCAATATTGATTTAAAAGACGATAAAAGCTTTCCTTACATAGTAATAAAAAAGGAACCTTTTCCGCGTGTATTTCTTACCCGTACAAAAATCAATGACGGATCAGAGTACCTTGGCCCTTTCACATCGGTTGCCAAGGTTCGGGAGTTATTGACTTTTATAAAACAAAACGTTTCTTTACGAACCTGTAAGCTTAACCTTACTCAATCAAATATTCAAAAAGGAAAGTTTAAAGTATGTCTCGAATACCACTTGGGCAATTGCAAAGGCCCTTGTGAAGCAAATATAGACGAGGAGTCTTACGCCGATGCCCTGCAGCAGGTCCGTAATATTTTAAAAGGGAATCTTCAACCGGTTTTGCATCGTTTTAAACAGGAAATGGCGCAGTATGCAATGGAAATGAAATTTGAAAAGGCTGAACTAATGAGGAAAAAAATTGAGCATCTTGAGAATTACCAGGCCCGGTCAGTAGTTGTAAGTAAAAGCATTTCGAATGTTGATGTATTTTCTGTTTTAAAAGATAATGATACTGCTTACATAAATTATCTGATGGTTAATAATGGCACCATTGTACAAACGCATACAGTTCAGGTTAAAACAAAACTTGAAGAAACGGAAGAAGAAGTATTGCCTTTAGCCATTATTCGATTACGCGAAAATTTTAATAGCATGGCGAACGAAATTATAGTTCCGTTCGAAATAGATTTTCAAATTGCCGGCATAATAGTGACTGTGCCGCGGGGAGGCGATAAGAAAAAGCTTCTCGACATGTCTGTTAAGAATGTAAATTATTTTACAGAGGAATTAAGAAAGAGAAAAATGTTGCAATTAGAAGGACAATCCGATATACAGAAAAAGCAGGTCTTATACCAGTTGCAACAAGATTTGCAACTTAATGAAGTCCCTGTTCATATCGAATGTTTTGATAATTCGAATTTTCAGGGAAGCTACCCGGTTAGTGCTATGGTTTGCTTTAGAGATGGTATTCCAAGTAAAAAAGATTACAGGCATTTTAATGTAAAAACGGTCGAAGGAATTAACGACTTCGCTACAATGAAAGAAGTTGTTTACAGGCGTTATAACAGGTTAGTGCAGGAGGAACA
Organism: Chitinophagales bacterium 62-2; assembly: GCA_002050375.1. GTDB lineage: Bacteria > Bacteroidota > Bacteroidia > Chitinophagales > Chitinophagaceae > Segetibacter. The sequence continues at coordinate 889 of MWYU01000134.1, read as the reverse complement.
ACCTCTCCCTCAAATGATTATTATTGATGGAGGCAAAGGCCAGCTAAATGCTGCAATGGAAAGCATAACAGAACTTAATATGGTTGGCAAAGTAACCGTTATAGGATTGGCAAAAAGTGAAGAAGAGATATTTTTTTCGGGGGATAAACAATCGATTAAACTTCCTTGGGATAGTGAAAGCCTTAAACTTATTAGAAGAATAAGAGATGAAGTTCACAGGTTCGGAATCAGTTTTCACAGGCAAAAGCGAAGTAAAGGAACTTTTAAAAATGAACTGGAAGATATAAAAGGCATTGGAAGATCAACGGCAGACTCATTATTAAAGGAGTTGAGGTCAGTCAAAAATGTTCAAACCAAAACGGAAGAAGAATTAGCTGACTTGATCGGAGAGGCAAAGGCTAAATTGGTATTTGAACACTTTCATAATAAAATACGTGCTCTATAAAAAAGAAAGGGGCCAGGATGAATATCCAGCCCCGTTTTAAAATCCAATATCCTATGAAAAACCGTAGCGAAAGTATTGAAATTTGCTAATAATACAACGGTTGCTATAAATATTTAATGTTTTTTTTATAAACAATTTATTATTCCAAAGAAAAATCAGCTCAAAAAAGTAAAATTATCCCCATCAAACAAACCCTTATCACTTATTTTAACATGTGGTATTACCAGCAAAGCCATAAAAGACAATGTCATAAAGGGAGCAGATAAAGTTGAGCCCAGCGCTTTTGCCATTTCATCTATTGCAGTGTATTGTTTAGCCACTATGTAACCGTTGAGGTTGCTCATTAATCCAGCTACAGGTAAGCCTAAAACCAAGCTTTCATTATTGCTTACACAGCTTACACCCCCCCTCGCTTTTATTACAAGATTTACTGCTTTGCATAAA
>MWYU01000327.1 GCA_002050375.1 Chitinophagales bacterium 62-2 | reverse complement strand
CTACCGACCTTCTCAAATCTTCATCAGCATTTTTAACACCTATGTGTGTATCGGAGAGGAACGCGAATTTAAAACTCTGGGGGAAAGATTGAACTGACCCTAATATTAACACCAGTATAAAAAGTAACCCTTTGTTCATTCGAATTATATTTATTGTTTTCGCTGTTCTATTAAGCGCTTACGTTTCTTAGTACAACTTTTGCATTTTTAATGCAGGAAGTTATAACCCTTTATTTCATTTACCTGGATGTTCCGCTTTTCCATTTGGTCATCAATTGATCATGGAAACTATTCGCACAATTATTCATTACATTTTTATTGTCGTTGATAAACTCTCACATAATCGATGATAAACTTCTGGGGTAATACCTTATCATCTATTGCTCCTCCCCAACTGCCACCCAACACAAAATTTACAAAGAGGTTGAGTGCCTGTGGTTTTTTCGTTTATCGCAATGCTAACACCACTTAATGGATTGTCTTTTTCATCGGTTACCTTTCCCGTAAGTTGCTGTGCATTTAAAAACAGTGTTAATAGAAAGAATAACAATAGCAACCCATAAATTTGTTTCATACTATTAAATTAGGAGATTCATAAAAGTGAGATACTTATTCCTATAGAGGAATTAGCAATCGTATTTAAAACCTTTATAAAATTAATTTGCAATTCAATATTAAAGATTGATGAGGACAATTCGACATTGCATGGTATTTTTGTAAATATTAAGCCGTAAATTTTAATACAAATAATTACTATCAACATTGAAGTTGTATTTTTAGAACTTCAGAAAATTATTACAAACACTAACAAACGAAATATTAAGTATGAAAACGATTTTATTTGCGGCAATCTTCCTGCTCTTATCTACAAGTAAATCCTATACACAAAACTTTAAAGGCCTGGATAAAAGCCCTATGGACATGGCTTATTTTCCAGACAATTTTGCTCATGACAGAAAACCAGGAGAAAAAGCTATTATCAGAGTTACTTACAGCCGACCGCAAAAAAATGGAAGAGAAGTTATGGGAAAACTGATACCGTATGGTAAGGTATGGCGTGCCGGTGCGAATGAAGCTGCCGAAATTAAATTTTACCAGGATGTAGAATTAGGTGGCAAACAGGTAAAGGCTGGCTCATATTCGCTTTTTACTTTGCCGGCAGAAAAAGAATGGACCATTATTTTAAGTAGCGACCTTGATTACTGGGGTGCTTATAGTTACAATGATAAAAATGATATTTTAAGGGTTACCGCACCCGTTTCTCAATTAGACAATGTGGTAGAAAACTTCACTGTTCAATTTGCAGGTAAAGGCGAAAAACAAGGAGTAATGAAACTTGCATGGGATAAAACAGTTGTGGAAGTTCCTTTTAAATTTTAAAACGTTTACTATTGCTAACTAAGAGATTTAAACCCTATTGCCTACAATCATCCTTACTTCTCAATCTTAATTACTATAGAGCGTTTAAAAGTTGGCAATGCAACAACACTGTTTTTTGAAGCAGCTTCCCATTGATTTCTCCACGGATCGTACACACTCACTTTCCTTACATTAGTAGTTGAAACAAAGCTTCCAAGATCAATTTTCTCGTTCCTTATTTCTTCAGGTTTTTTACTATCCTTAAATTCCGACTTCCAGTCATTCTTTATATCACGACACCAGGCAAGGATTGTTTTATTACCCACAAGCGCATAAATTCTTAAACGATTATGATACATAGTTGTGGGCATAAAACCTTCCGCTATTGGATTAATTCCTTTTACACTTTCATTAAACCTTGCGTAGTGATACCACAAATTATTCTTGTCAATGTAATGGTCCCAATGCCAGCTATTACCGCCGCCTGCTGCTCCTGCAAAAAAGGGAGCAAACAACATATCATGCATTAAAGCTCCTTCCTTGTCTAAAGGATATAATTCAGAAGGCCCCGTGTGATTGGGAAGTACTGCACCAACCTCAGCCAGAAGCATAGGTTTATGAATATGATAAGAACGTAATTCATTTATGGCATCAGCAGAAAGCACATCCATAGGTGCAGTACACACATCAAGCTTAGCGCCTGCATCTATATATCTGTGTATCTGAGCAACATCATTAGAAGGCAACTTATTTATATAGCTGTAATCCGGCCTCCTGCTTTCCATATCAAAACTGCCCAGGCTTTGTAGTACGAGGTTTTGAGGAAATCTCTTATGCACTTCAGGAAGCATATAATCATTCCACTCCCTTAAGCCTTTACACATAATCCCGTTCATCTCATTCCAAAGCTCCCAGCCAAAAACTGCCGGATGATTACCATAACGTTTTCTAAAATACTCTATACGATTTAAGAAGGCGTTACGACCTTTTTCAGTATTAATATATTCATCTACATTTTTAAACGGACCTCCGTTATCTAC
>MWYU01000243.1 GCA_002050375.1 Chitinophagales bacterium 62-2 | reverse complement strand
GTTTAAAGACACCAGGCAGGACTTTTTAACTAAAATTCAGGGCAGGAGATATTTGTACCAGATAACTGCCATGGAAGATTACAGGGCAGAAGACAGAAACGTATTGTATAAGTGTATTGAAGATGTAGAGAAGTGCAACATCTACGTTTGCATTATCGGCGAAGCATATGGCTCTATTGCTAAGGATAACAATGGAACAGATACCGGCAAATCCTTCACTTACTGGGAATATGCCACCGCCTGCAAGCGAAAGGCACGCGGCGAAGATATTGAACGGCTTATCCTCATTAAAAGCGTTCCTCCCGGCAAAGAATTAAATCCTCTCCTTAAGCAATGGAAGCAGGAGATAGCAGCATCACAGTTGCAAACTATTTACTTTGACGGGCTGGATGAAATACCACAAAAGATCATCGAAAGCCTCGACAACTTTGTAAGCAAACGCCTGCAGGCATCTATGCAAAAGAAAGATGTGATGCAGGATAAGTTATATCTATGCAACCGCACCAAGCAAAACCAGGAATTCGTTTCTTCTATGGACGATGATCCTGTTCAATTCTTTTTGCTGAACGGCCACGATAAAGACCTGCCTCATTATTTTATCAGGAGAAAAGAAATTGAATTTGAGGATAGCTCCTACCAATGGAATAATATCAACATCAAACCTGCAATACCCAACGATGTAAAAGAATTCGACAAAGTAGAGAAGTATATTAAGGCAGAAATGTTCTCAAAGCTTAAATGGCGCAAATTTAAACTCGCAACCGATGTTACCATTGAAGGTCTTATCAACTATATGAACGAAAATCAACTCGATTATCTATCTATTTCGTGGTTCATTGAAAGCACTTACTGGAAGAATGATAAGCTCAACGAATTTATTGTGTCCTTCTACGACAAATACAAAAAAATAAACGCCGGCCTTATTACCGACAAGCGTATCATTTTCTTTGGAATATTGCGATATACTGACAATCCGGACATGAGCGAGGAAGAATTTAATAACCGCATAAGCACCCTTCTTTGGGAACATAACTTACCCAAATTCGAGAAGTTAAATAAGACAGACATTATAGACTGGCTGTGCGACAACCAAATTGAAGAAATGAGTTCGCGAGGTGATGAACTTGTAAGCCTGTATGTAAAAGATATAGTTGAAAAAGACCTTTATTTCAGCGAGGCAGAGAATGGTCTCATGCAGATTATTAAACTATACAACCAGCAACCAACCTAAACCAATATTATCTATGTTCGATCTTAAAAGTATAAAAACAAGGTCTACAGAAAACCCCAAAGATTACGTACTAAAAAATGAGGCTTTAGAAACTGCTATACAAATGGCCATCTGGCTTGGTAAGCCGCTGCTGTTAACCGGTGCACCGGGTACAGGTAAAACGCAGCTTGCCTATAAAATAGCAGACATGCTTGCCAACGATTCAAATAAAAATGCGAACCTCAGTGCCTCCTTCCTTGATAAGCCTTTCGTATTTAATACGAAAACAACCAACACCGCCACCGACCTCTTTTATTACTACGATGCAGTCCGGCATTTTCAAAAAAAATATATTGATGAGATTGACAAACCGAAGGAAGTATCAACGGCACATCCTTTTATAAAGTTGAATGCTCTTGGGAAAGCTATTGTTCAGGCTTATGGAAAAGATGCGGTCAGCAAAAGTGCCGGGTTACAAGACCTTCAAAAGCTGGAGGATTTCGACAGCCTGAAGCCACAGCCTCTAAGTTCGGTTGTGCTAATAGATGAAATTGATAAAGCGCCGAGAGACTTTCCGAACGATCTTTTAAACGAGATTGAGAACATGGAGTTTTACATTAACGAACTGATGAATAAAAAAATTCCGAGGCCAACTACCAATGCACAGATCGTTGTTATTATGACCAGCAACTTTGAAAAAAATCTTCCTGATGCTTTTTTACGGCGTTGTTTGTTTTATCATATTCCCTCCCCCACGCCTGCTGAGTTAATCAACATTGTTTGCACCCGTCTCGAACGTCACCTAAAAGAGCTATACGCTGAAAAAGATAATGACAGGCTCAATAAAATATCTGAGAAACTTACAAGCAATATTAGTGTGGCGGTTAACGAATTCCAGGAGATTAAATCGTTGGTGAAAGATAAGGAGCCTGCCACTGCCGAATTGCTTGATTGGATAAAGGCGCTTGAGCAGCAGGACTTTTTTGCAGATGAAATAGATTTTAAATCGTTGAAGCCGGAAAAGAAAAAGATACTTCAGAGTGTATCGTCAGCGCTTGCAAAAACTGATGCAGACCTGGAGAGGTTAACAAAGCGATACGCAGTATAAAGCTATAATTATCGTGTTAGCGGTCATACTTTCGGACACACCTTCATAATTTATAGGAGAATTTTTTTGGATACCTTTAAAG
>MWYU01000278.1 GCA_002050375.1 Chitinophagales bacterium 62-2 | reverse complement strand
TTGATATACAGACTCCGAAATCCAGATACCACCTGCAGGAGCTAATGCCTGTATACGTGAAGCTATGTTAACGGCATCACCAAAAATATCATCATCTTCAAAAACAACTTCGCCATGATGTATACCGATTCTCAATAGAAAGTCTTTGGTGAGATTGCAGGATTCCTGAATTTGTATAGCTGCATTCACAGCATCAGAAACAGTAGTGAAACAGGCAAGCACTCCATCGCCCAATTCTTTAATCCATCGTCCTCCATATTGTTCAATCAGCGGTTTTTGCAGCTTGCGATTTTTATTAAGTATCTCAAAGGCTTTTTGCTCGTCTTCCCCCATTAATGCAGTATAGCCAACAATATCGGTAAACATGATAGCGGCGAGTTGGCGGGACTGAGGCATGCACTTTAATATAAAATAAAAGATGATCGAAAAATAAATAAAAATCCCGGAGAACTCTCCGGGATACAGACATAAAACTGTTTTTTCCTTTCAATTATGCATATTCTTTTTTTGCAGGCTTAATGTTTTGATTTACCCTGAATAAATTTTGTGGATCATACTTTGTTTTTACTTCAACCAATTTTTCATAATTGCCTCCATAAGTTGCTTTTATCCTTTCTTCGCCTTCTTCCATCATAAAATTAATGTAAGCGCCACCTGCAGAATATGGATGCACTGCTTGCCAGTACTCTCGTGCCCAGTTAGTAACCAAATCTTTGTTTGCAGGATCTGGGTCTATCCCCACAATTACTTCTGCCCAGTTAGCTTCCCGGAAATTCCATGCAGTATCCTCTTTATCTACTTTAGCTGCAGCACCATTTATCGGATACAGATGCATGGTAGATTGCCAGGTAGGTGATTGAGTAGCGTATTTATAATGCAAAGCAATAGCTTCATCAGTTAATTCATTTACAAAGTCTGCTTTCCAGTACCATTGCAATCCGGGAGGATACAAAGGATCGAACATGCTTTGTAAGACAGGCAATGGCATTGGGCCTACCCAGTCAAGTACGGGTGTTTTAAAACTTCGTATAGGTTGAAAAACCTTGTCGGCTTTTTCAAGAGGCCCTGTATAACACCATATTACCCCACACATTTTCTTCAGGTGTAAATTTTCAGGGAAAGGTGCGCTGGGTGGTACAGTGAGCGTAGCAAAGAATCCATTCAGTTCATGCGGGGCATCATCTATAAGATATTCCCTATACCACTTCATTACTTCCACTGTATCTTCAACATCCCAAAGCATTGGCCCGGCATATACCGTATGAACAGGATGCAGTTTAAAAAGAAATGAAACAACAACCCCAAAATTGCCGCCACCACCACGCAAGGCCCAAAAGAGATCTTTGTTTTCTTTTGCAGAAGCTTTTACATAAGTTCCATCGGCCAATACTACATGGGCCTCTATGAGATTATCAATAGTGAGACCAAATTGCCGGGTTAAATTTCCTAATCCTCCACCCAAAGTAAGCCCGCTTATTCCTGTTGTTCCGTTAATGCCCGTAGGTAAGCCCAAACCTACTGCATGGGTTGCATGATCTATTTCTTTTAGCAGGCATCCTCCCTGAACCAATGCAGTTTTTTCTTCCGCATCAATATGAATGCCTTTCATAGGAGAGAGGTCAATAACAAGTCCGCCATCACAAATTCCTAAACCTCCGGCATTGTGTCCACCACCCCGGATAGCTACCAGGAAATTATTTTCTCTTGCAAAATTTACACAAGCAATTACATCTGCCACATCTGCACAAGGTGCAATCATCGCCGGATGTTTATCTATCATCCCATTGTAAACTTTTCGCACACTCTCATATTCTGCATCTGGTGGTTGAATAATTTTACCTCGTAAAGAGGATTGAAGTTGGCTTATAAGTTCTTCTGTTAACATAACGTAAAGATTTTATGATGAAGAAAATAGAACTGTGTCTTTTAGTTTATTGACATTGATCAGGACGAGATAAACCTAATAAAAGATTAGGAGATTTGCAAGCGCTTCTGCAGAAGTTTGCACCAATATTTTTATTCCTGGAATTAGGCCCCAGTTGTAAACCTTCTACTTCTTATTTCGTTTTTACTTTTAATATCATTTTATTATCACTATCCGTTCCAGCAGATTACGATCAACATCAAACTGACGAAGGATTAACCGGTTTCGGCTGGCTTCAATCAAACTGTAGGAATGAATGTTGGATATAAACTTAGCCGTAAAAGGAACCCAGTTTTCCAGCGGATCGTGCTTCCAGAGTTCACGCTTGTTTGAATTTGAAATCTTACGCAATGAACTTAATTAAAGAATACAATCCTGAATTATTGCAAAAAGACTTTGTAATAGCAGTAAGTAAAAGCGATATGCTGGATGATGAGTTGAAAGAAGCTATACAACAGGAATTACCAGAACATATTCCTCA
>MWYU01000359.1 GCA_002050375.1 Chitinophagales bacterium 62-2 | reverse complement strand
TGTTTATTCTGCGTGTAACACTAACCTGAAGTTCCTGGTTGCCTTTTAACTTCTGGCTTAAAAAGATTGAAGGGAATAAACTAACCGGATAACTGTTACTGAATTTCTCACTTGTATTGGTTAGTTCGCCACTATAGTTTGAACTTTCTGCACGCAATCCTAATTTATATCCAAAGTTTTTTATGCTGCTCGTAATACTTGCATAAGCTGCATAAACATTATCGTTGTTTTTGTAATTATTAGATGTTGAGGGTATAAGCTTATAATCATTCATACTGTAATCGAAAAAGTAATTACTGTTATTATTTTCCCTGCCACCTATTGAAGCCCTTACACCTGTTTCTAATTTGGTTTTTAATGACACTGGTTTTACATAATCTGTTTGAAGAACAATATTATAATTTGTTCCTCCACCTAATAACTGTTGTAAAGCAGCTGATTTAATTGAACTTCCTGCACCACCTGTATAACGATTAGTTGTATAAAAAGATGCCATATCACTTTTACCGCTAAAATAATTTGCATCTGCAGTTAATTCCTCCCCTTCTTTAGGAAAGAGGTGTTTTAAGCCAAATGCTACACCTTTACCATTAAAACTTCTGCTACCACTTGAAATCCGGTCACTATAACTACTCTTAATACCGCTATTAAAAAGACTGTCAGTTGTAATATCAATTATTTCACCAGGCCTGAATTGAGCATTAAGTCTAAAGCCTGCTAAAGAAAGTGTAGTACGATTGGTAGCAAAATAATCCAGTCCCGCACGACCGAAAATAAAACGGCCTGTAGATTTGTCTACGTTGTTCTGGTTGACTAATGTTCGCGGAGTATCAGTGAGATTAGTCCTGTTAACACTTCCTACCGTATTTGATTTTCTTTGGTTGACATTTATACTACCAAAAAAGTTCACTTTTCCCTGTCGTGCATTAAAATCAAAACCTCCATTCATTGCGCCTAATCTATCTATGCCTGCTCTTACGTTACCATTATAACCTGTTCTCTTATTCTTTTTCAAAACGATGTTTAATATGCCTGCACCACCACCAGAAGCGTCGTATTTTGCAGAAGGATTTGTAATTACTTCCACGCTTTCAATTGCATCTGCAGGTATTTGTTCAAGGGTAAGTGTTGTAGGCCTTCCATCTACAAATAGTTGTGGGGCGGCATTTCGCAATGCCACGTTTCCATCTATATCCACATTAACTGAAGGAACATTTTTCATCACATCCAAAGCAGATCCCCCTGCTGTCACAATGTTCTTATCTACGCTGAAAACCTTTTTATCAATATCCATTCTCAACCTGCCGCTGCCGGTTGCAGTAACTGTTACATCCTGTAGTTTTCTTATATCAGTTTGCAGTGTAATTCTTCCAAGATCTTTCTCAAACCCACCTGCCATTGCAGACATGTTAGGCATTCCGCTACCGGATGGTCTTGGTGCGTTCGGATCCCTGTTGGGCATAAAAGAAATTGCCTGCTCAAAGGGTTTATAACCGGTAGCAGATATCTTTAGCTTTAAACCACCCATTACCGGAAGTTCTTCAAAATTGAATTCGCCATTACCTTTCGTCGCTGTGCCCTTCAATAAAACTTCTTTTCTCTTTTTTGTTACAGTATCCAACTTGCTTTGCAACAATATTACCGAAGCATCGCTTATAGACTTACCGGTACTATCAACCAGCTTCCCAAAAACGTGACCAATATTTGGTATAGCCCGTGGAGCATTTCCATTAGCCGGCATGCCACCAGGGAATTGTGCGAATAAATTAAAAGTCGTGATAAGAAGACCGGTAATAAGTAATATCTTTTTCATACAAGTGTTGTTGGTATAATGAAGTACAAAAATATTTTTTTGCCTTCCTATATTTTATGAATTGAGACGAAGGAGGAAAATGTTGCGACAAAAGACCTCATCCTCGTTCCTTTTCCTTAAGGAGCCTTAAGGAAAAGGATGCCCAGTGCCCGTGTTTGAAGTATTTAGATTTAAAAAACACAATTTAAGGTAAGGGATTTTGAACATATCTGCAGATAGCCTTCATAGTGTTTGAGTCTAAAAAAATTACCCCGGCAATTGCCGGGGTAATTTTTTTAATTCAGATGTCTACTAATTTTTCTCAGTTCTGCTATAAACAGAGAATAAACCTCCGCTTACTTTCAACACTACATTTTCTTTTTCATTTTCAGCAGAGATGAAATAAGCAGTCTCATCATCAGCCTGAAATTTAAAAGCTTCTTTTACTGTATAATCACTGTAACTTTTTGCAACAATTCTTTTTACAAAGGTTGGCACATAATCCATTTTTATTTGAGTGGTAGTTGCAATAAAGTCGCCATCCAAATTGTAAAAAACTTCAACCTTTTGTTCATTCTGAATGAAAGATGCCTTTGTAAAATTTTCTTTTGAAACCCATTCTACATCAGATGCTCCTCCGTAAGCAGAT
>MWYU01000372.1 GCA_002050375.1 Chitinophagales bacterium 62-2 | reverse complement strand
CAAGAATTTCTGTTGGCGTGGTTATATATTTAGCATCGAAAAGAGCCTTTAAATCGTCGTCGAAAGTGTTGTACAAATAATATTGAATTACTTTTTTTCCTAAATAGGCGCCGCTTCCTTCATCGCCTAAAACGTAACCAAGGCCGGGACGATTTTTTACAATGTTTTTCCCATTGTAATAGCAGGAATTTGAGCCCGTTCCTAAAATACAGGCTATGCCTTTTTCGTTGCCGCATAAAGCTCTTGCTGCCGCAAGCATATCGGTATTTACGGTAACGGTCGATTGAGCAAATAATTGCTTTAAAGCATTAGAAATAATTTTTGCATTATTAGTATTGCTAAGGCCGGTTCCATAAAAATGTACTTCCTCTGCCTCAACATTTTTTATTTGTGGCAACAGGTCTTTCTGCAATAATTCAACAATCTGCGACCCGTTTAAGAAATAGGGGCTGATGCCCGAAGTAATAATCGTTTTTTTCCTTCCGTTGTTTAGAAGCAGCCATTCACATTTGGTAGCGCCACTGTCTGCAATTAATTGTACACTCATAATTATACGTTCATTGGTCACTCGTAAATGGGCAAAATTCTATCCAAACCTCTTTCAAAATTTTTGAGCCACAGAGACCACGAGACACAGAGTTACACAACGATTTTCTATCTAAAACAACATTTCCCATCAATCCCGCAAATCCTAAAAATCCAGGTTCAGACAATTCCCATCAATCCTGGTTCAGACTATAAGAACCCACAAAAGCAATTGCTTTCACCATATCATCCCGCATCACTCTGTCTTCTTCGCTAAAAGAAACCTTTTGCCTGAAATCCGAAACCATTTGTTCTACAAAAGGTGATGACTTTAATGGCCTTCTGAATTCTAATGCCTGCGCCGCTGTTAGTAATTCAATTGCAAGAACCTTTTCCACATTATCTATCAGCCGCAAACATTTTACAGCCGCATTGGCGCCCATACTTACATGATCTTCCTGGTTGTTGCTGCCCGAAATACTATCTATACTTGATGGAGTACATAATTGTTTGTTCTCGCTTACCAGGCCCGCCGCGGTGTACTGTGATATCATAAAACCGTAGTGTAATCCCGGGTTCTTTACGAGGAACATAGGTAGTTGCCTTTCTCCGCTTATTAATTGATGGGTTCTTCTTTCTGATATATTTGCCAGCCCGCTCATGGCAATACTTAAAAAGTCTAAAGCCAATGCCAAAGGCAGCCCGTGAAAATTACCGCCACTTAAAATTAAATCGTCTTCGGGAAATATATTTGGGCTATCGGTAACTGAATTGATCTCTTTTAAGAATACACTTAATACATAATTAAAAGTATCTTTTGTGGCTCCATGCACCTGCGGCAAGCACATGAATGAATAGGGATCGTGTATGTACCGCTTTTGCAAATTAATTATCTCACTGCCTTTTAAATATTTTTTTATTGTCGTTGCCGTATCAACCTGCCCTTTAAAGCTTCTGATTGAATGAATACGTTCGTGCAAAGGTTGTAGTGAACAATCAAAGGCATCGAAAGATAAAGCGGCAATTGCATCGGACATTTTAATTAATTGCTCAGCTTTTTTAAGGCTAAATAATCCATACGCGCTCATAAATTGGGTGCCGTTTATAAGTGCTAATCCTTCTTTGCTTTGTAATTGTAAAGGCTGCCAATTCAGCTCATCCAACACCTGTGAAGATGAAACTTTTTTACCTTTATAATGTACTTCCCCCAAACCAATTAATGGTAAACTTAAATGACACAGCGGAGCCAAATCTCCACTGGCGCCTAAAGAACCCTGGTTGTATATAACAGGAATCACGTTGTTATTATACATTTCCATCAGGCGCTTAACTGTTTCAATACTTATACCACTATACCCGTAGCTCAGCGATTTTATTTTGAACATCAGCATAAGCTTTACAATATCAACCGGCACTTCTTCACCAAGGCCGCATGCATGGCTTTTCAATAAATTATATTGCAGTTCTGCAATCTGGCTTTTGTCTATCTGCACCTCCTGCAAATTGCCTAAACCAGTGTTGATACCGTAATACAACTCACTACCACTATTTAATTTATTATCGAGGTATTGCCTGCACTGCAATATTTTTTCATGTGCATCAAAGGTTATGGAAACAAGTTGCTGATAATCCAACAAATTTTTCACCTGTTGAAAATTCAGCGGTTTTCGATCGAGGGGGAGATAGTTGTAACTCATAATAAAGCTGGCATATTAGGAAGGCAAAGTAGCCTTCTTTGATGTAAACTGAACCCTTTTTCAAAATCCTTATATCATCTCAATCGCTTTCTGCACACCAATCTTCTCAATATTTATCAGATGCTTCGTAACAGCATCATTTAAACCTTCCACTTCGTTTAAATCTTTTTTCCAGTTCTTTTGATAGCTTAATACTTCGGTTACCACATTCTTTACAGCAGCAT
>MWYU01000722.1 GCA_002050375.1 Chitinophagales bacterium 62-2 | reverse complement strand
CCTTATTTCTGCCTGTGCTGTAGGCTTTATGTTCGAGGGGCACAACATCAAGTGTGCTGGTTATTTCCATTGTAGCAGTGTCTACAGATAATTTTTTCATGAGGTACCTTTTCGCACCCACATGTAAGATAAAATCCTTGTCTTGTCTTTCCTGCATACTCAATGCGCTTGTTTTCGTCTCATTATTTGCGCTGTTAGCTGCTATAGGTTTAAAATACCTGGCGCACCCTGTGAACATATTAATACAGGCAACCAATAAAATAAAAGCAGTTGTTTTCTTTTGTACAATAGTGAGTTGCATATGGGATCAGTTAAAGGATAATGACTATAGAACAAAATAGTTTTTATTTCTTAAAATGCAATACGTTTTTGTTTAGAAAGAAAACAGTATTTTAAAGCATTAAAGTAAGCGATGGGTGTACAAATAACAAATATGTATTCTGCTTTTGGCCGGGCCACCGATAAAATAGTAAATGGGCGAAAAAGTGTGTTTCACTTAGCGGATTATTGTTTGCAAAAAGTGATAACAGAAGATATAAGATACAGCCATTTACTTGCTGTTACCTCCTGCCCCGATGTTATTGCACCTTCGCTCGGGCAATGTTTAAACCAGGCGTACAATAATATATTTCATTCGGCTCATACCATTGATATTGTACAAGGATGTGCAGGAGGCGTAAGCGCCATGATACTTGCCTCGCAGTTAGCTGAAGCTAATAGGAGCAATGTTGTTGTAATTACCTCTGACGCTGCGCAAAAAGCAACTTCAACCGCAAGCGAGGTATATAATGTATTTAAAAATGGAGTATTTGGTTGCTGCCTCACTTACAGCGATAACAAGAAGCGTTTATTACACCATCAAAGCAGGCAATATAAAGATTTGTATGAAGTAGTAACAATTGGTTTGGGACATGATAGTGATGCGATTATCTCGGGCAATATTCAGGATATGTCTTCTGATCCGCGTAAGCATTTGGGGCTGAAGCTGAACAATACGTTAGCCTTAAAACTGATGCGAAATGCAGAAGAATTTTACCTTGACTTCACTAAAACCACAGGCCATCCTGATATATTAATACTGCACCAGGTGAATGAGATACTCATTAATCATCTTGAAAGCGTTTTCAGTAAATATCCTGCACGCTTTATTAATATGGCTGCAGAAACCGGTAACTGCGGATGTGCCACAACAGGTATTGTGCTTAATTCCATAATGGATGAGATTGAAAATAAAAAAGTAATGCTTTGCAGCTTTGGAACAGGCGGGGTTATAACTGCGGGGTTGTGGCAATGCTAATATTATGCTTTTACTTGAAAAATATTTTGCTTTATTAAGCATGCTTATGGTGCCGGTATTATATATAATTACCTGCAGCTTATTCTACCTGCTTTTATATAAATGGAAACCGCAAACTTTTCAAGCTAAGAAAATTCAAACCCAATCGCTTGCTCCTGCACAGTTAAGAAGAGAGATTAGCTATACTATTATATCGCTGCTGATTTTTTGCGTAATGGGTTTTGTAGTGTATCTGTTGCAACGAAAAGGGTTGAGCCGACTGTATTTTAAACTATCAGATTATGGGATCACTTACTTTATAATAAGTATTCTGCTAATGACGCTTTTGCACGATACTTATTTTTACTGGACACACCGTTTACTTCATCTTCGCGGCTGGTACGGGAAGATTCATATTGTTCACCATCTTTCCTCAAACCCTTCGCCATTTACAGCATTGTCTTTTCACCCGGTTGAAGCTTTTATACAGGCAGCAATTACCCCACTGATTGTTTTGGTTATTCCTTGTCATCCCATTGCTTTATCTGTCTTTTTGTTGTACATGACAGTCAAAAATGTATTGGGGCACAGCGGCTACGAGTTAACAGGAAACTACTTCTCAAACAGTAAATTTAGCCGTTGGAGAAACTCCTCCACACATCATAACCTTCATCATTTTTATGCAAAAGATAATTATGGTTTGTATTTTACTTTTTGGGACAGATGGATGAAAACTTTAAGAAATAAAAGTGACAATTAGGGATTAAAAGCACCTGAATAGAAATTGGTTTTATTCTATTTGTACCCGCCATGGTTCCATTTATTTACCTCTCATTGCTGCTGCTATACGTTCTGTTTGCCGGATAGGTAGTTTTAAATTACCTTGCAATCATTCCAAATTTTCTTGCAATTTTAGCATACAAATTGATATAAACAGGAAAGGCGGGTATAATTATGAAAATAGAATTTGTCAAAAATATACAGTTCACTAAGTTAGTGAAAACTGAGGGCCGGCTAAGAGAATTCAACTTTAGAAAGATTAACGGTATTAAAGAAGGCAGATTTACTGTAGATGTTAGTGAGGATCGTGGAAACCGGATAATTTTTAGTATGCAGAAAGATACCGAAGGCTGGAAAATAATTGGAAATGAGCCATTGCCAGATTGGATAAAAAAGGCTGAAATAACCTTTCATGAACTGATTGAGGAAGAATTGCGTAGTATGTAGTTTCATTCTTTAATGGATACAACTATAGTTATTGCGAATTAGGTTTAGCCTTTTTAGAATTCAATCCTATTGCCAATCTTTCTATTCTTTTGAATCTTCCCTTATATGGCCTGTATATAATTATGATTAATTCGGTTAAGTCCATTCGTAATAAATAAAACATCTGATTAACCGTCTCTCATTTTAAAAGATATAAAGTCTTGATTATTCATGTTGAAATCATTGCTATCATTTAGTTTTTCTTTTTTCTTTTTATCTGCCATTTCCCAAACAATTCCGGCCGGGGAAGTTAAAAATAATGCAGGTAAAATAGTAACTGTTTCAGGTAAAGTTGTTGATGCAGCTTATTTGCACAGTGCTTATAATCAGCCTACGTTACTTAATATAGATAAAGCTTTTCCGAACGAAATATTTACAGTTGTTATTTCCGGAGAAAACAGAAAAGCATTTGGGTACAAACCTGAAGAAGTATTATTAGGAAAAGACATTTCCGTAACAGGTAAAGTAATATTGTATTACGGAAAACCCCAGATAGAAGTTGTAAAGCCCGACCAATTAGTTTTTGCAACTGAGGCAGCAAGACCTCAAACTGCAGCCGCAAAACCTCAAACTGCAGGAGCAAAACCTCAAACAGTAAAAGATGTAACGGCAGTAAGTACCGGGGAAGTAGTATTGAAATCAGCAGTAAAACTTAAGTCGGGGCCGGGAGTAGATTATAAGGATATTTTAAAGTTGAAATCCGGCAGCGTTGTAAAAGTTATATATACTGAAGAAGGATGGTCTTATGTTTCTGTTACAAAAAACCAGGGCAAGGCAGATTTGAATCAGCCTATGACAGGTTTTATAAAAAGTGTTGAGTTGAGATAACTGCTTGAAATTCTACCAGGAACAACGTTACAAATTGTAATTTTTTAACCGCCTGCTTTTTTACTATTCGTATAATTGTTTTTTAAAAGCCACGTCAATATTTTTTCTCTTTGATCTCCCTGGATTATTACCTCTCCGTCTTTTACACTTCCACCGGTGCCACAAAAATTTTTCAATTTCTTGCCTAAGTCTTCAAGATCAACTTCTTTGCCTTTAAACCCTTCAATCAACGTTACTGCTTTGCCGGCACGTTGTTTTGTGTCTAATCTTACTTTTAATTTCTGTTGATTTGATGGTAAAGTTTCCTGAACTTCCTCCGGTTCCTCTTTAAACCTGAAGTTAGGATCGGTGCTGAAAACGAAGCCATTGCTATCAGGTTTGTTTTTCTTGCTCATAAATACAAATTCCGGTTTGTTCAATAATTTCTATGAAGGGATCGTATTCTGAAGCAGTTGCGTAAGCGGGATAAAGCTTAAAGCTGATTTCGTGATGCTTCCGTACAATAGGGCGAACATGGTCGAAATCTCCTAAAGGTTCGCCTGTAAATTTTTCGCTCCATAAAGCTACGTCAACATCACTATAAGCATGTACACCACCGGTAGCATACGAGCCAAACAAAATCATTTTATTTGGAGTGATATCAAGTTGTATAAGTTCTTCCGTTACCTCGTCCAGCAATTTGTTTAAAGATTTTCGAGTAAGCATTTTTTTAAAAAGTTAAGTTTTTCAAATTGTTTACCCATATACTCTTCTGTAGCTATTTTTTTCAGCGTGAAGCGGTAATCAGGGTAACGGCCTTCTATATTCCATCTGCTTACTGTATCTAAGAAATCAAGTTGTTCTGCTTTTAAGTCGAGATTAGTTTCAGCATAAAGCGAACGAAGGTCATGTATGCGAGGAGGATAATTATTTACGTTGTCTTTTACCCATTGCGCCTTTAACCACTTTTCTACAGCCAGGCAAAAAAGAAATAAAGATTCGGGGTATCGCTTTCCGTTATATAAATATTCCGCAGTCTCCCAGCTATCGTTAGCAGTTTGTTTCCAATAATCTATATGTTCATTCTTCGACAGCATTTAGTAAAATTATAGCATTACAGCTTTTAAACTAAGGTCAAGACTTTTTGCCTGATGAATTAATGCACCTACACTTATATAATCAACACCTGTTCTTGCATAGTCCTCAATATTAGTAAGGTTAATGCCTCCGCTTGCTTCTGTTTCAAATTTTTTACCAATAAGCCCGACTGCTTCCTCAATTTGCGCGGGAAAAAAATTATCGAGCATAATTCTGAAAACTTTTGCCCCGCCCACCTGGATAACTTTTTTTACATCTTCAATGTTTCTTGTTTCAACTTCTATTCTCAATCCGGGATTTTTTATCTGTACATAATCCCATGCCTTATTAATTGCCATTTCAATGCCCCCACAGTAATCAATATGATTATCCTTTAGCATGATCATATCGTACAAAGCAAAGCGGTGATTTATGCCGCCGCCTATTTTAACGGCTTCCTTTTCGAGCAAACGAAAATTGGGAGTTGTTTTACGCGTATCAAGAATTTTTGTATGATAGCCTTTGATGGTATCAGCATATAAACGGGTAAGCGTTGCTATGCCACTCATGCGTTGCATACAATTAAGCACAAGCCGCTCGCATTGCAGGATGGTATGAATGCGGGCTTCAACTGTAAAAGCAATATCCCCATTTGCTACAGAATCTCCATCGCTTTTAAAAGGAGTTAAAACACTTTCAGCCTCCACTAATTTAAAAATTTTTTCCGCCACCTGCATACCTGCCAAAACTCCTTCCTGCTTTATCTTTAATACCGCTTTACCACGTTGGTCTACTGGTATGCAGCTAAGTGTTGAATGGTCTCCATCACCAACATCTTCTTTTAATGCCTCGGTTATAAGATGTTCTAACTTTTCGTTGTAAGTGTTCATAAAAACAAAGCTACTAATAGAACCGTATTAAAGCAGGTATGATGGTATGTATAAAGTCACCTCCTTCTCATACTATCGTACCTGCTATTAACCCTGTTCAGGACTACAACCTATAGTAAAAATATGTAAGGCACACAATAAAAAAGCCGGTGATTAAACCGGCTTCTTATAACAGTTGGTTATTAATTCATCTAATCTTTCCACGTCTTTTCACCCTTCTTCATTTTATCTAAAGTTGTTTGTATTTCTTTATCGTTGTTTGACAATGCCAAAGCTTTTTCCTCCCACTTTATGGCTTCCTGTTTATTGCCCAACTTATATAAGATGTTTGCGTAAGTATCAATAAACATTGGATTGTTATTACCGTCGAACGATTTTTTACTCCATTCCAATGCTTCCTTCACACAAGCCAGGTCTTTACAATTTTCAAATACTGTCCATGCAAAATTGTTTAACTCATCTGCGGATGCTTTATTGTTGTAATCTTTCATATAAGCCATAACCGCAGTTTGAAAGTTTGTCCAGTCACCTTTGCTTTGGTAATACATTACCTTACTGCTTGCTATTACTTCCTTTGCATAAGCCGGGTACTTGTTATTAATAGTGGCAGATAGTTTAGTCCAATCAGGTGCAGAGGCATCACGCTTAAATATTACAGGAAACACTTCTTCCTGCTTAACAATGTCGCTTATCTTCTTGCCTGCAGCACCGGCGCCGCGAACCTCATCAAACTTTGAAGCGTTCTTTAGTATTATTGAAAAGCCTGCATCTTTACTTGTGCGGGTAAACTTGTTAAGAAATTCGAGATTTTCGTTTGTTAGCAGGTCTTTTTGCGTTGCCAGGTATTCTTTGCTTACATTATTCATATTCTCCGTATCAAAAGCTTCCTGTGCACTGTAAGCAACTTTGCGCAGGAATTCAGCGTCTTTTTTACCTGCCTTGTATTGATCTAACAAAACATAATATTGCTTGTCAGGGTTAAGCGCATCTGCTGCTTTGGCTATAAATTTATCAGCTTCAGACGCACCTACCGCACGATGCACAAGCTTACCTTCCGGACTAAAGAACAGGTAAGTAGGAAAAGCTTGAACTTTATATTTTGTCATAATATCGTGTCCGTCTGCATACCAGCTTTTCACTTCATCGTTGTCGTTTTTAGTGGTGTCGAGCTGAACTTTTACGTTAATAAACTTGTCATTAAAAAAATCACCAACTGTAGCCATAGGAAAAATATTCGCAGCCATATGTTTACATGGGCCGCACCATGTGGTAAAGGCATCCATAAAAATATACTTGTTCTCTGCCTTCGCTTTAGCCTGGATATTTGCCCAACTTATTCCGTGTTCAAATTTCATCCCTTGTTGTGCCATCACATAAAAAGGTAACGCCATAATCAGGATCAATATCTTTTTCATAAAGAGTGTTTTAAGTACAATTAAGGTAGTAAAAATTTTAAAATAAGTTTTGATTATTATATTTTCTACTCTTTGTTTTGTTTGTTTTCAGCATCACTGAAGGTGTTTATCGCATGGTGCCTTGTAATGTAGCATTCACAACAAATGAATATATTTAAACCTCATTCAATAAAACCTTGTATATGTATTTATTAAAAGCTTCAGCAGGTTTCGATTGGAAGGAATTAATGTTAGGCGGAGAAGACTGGAGCTTTCTGCCTGAAACGGTTCTACGCACTTTAATCATGTTCATTGTAATCTTGACGAGCCTGCGGCTATTAGGAAAACGTGGGGTTAAACAACTTTCAGTATTTGAGCTGGTGGTAATTATCGGTCTGGGGTCTGCGGCAGGCGACCCGATGTTCTATAAAGATGTTGGTATTTTACCTGCGTTGATTGTATTTACAATGGTAGTAAGCCTTTATACCCTTGTTACCTACATGATTGGAAAAAATAAAAAATTTGAAAAGCTGGTAGAAGGTAAGCCTGTTTGCCTTATTAAAAACGGTGTCTTTTCAATTGATAATTTTAAAAAAGAAACATTAGGTGAGGATGAATTTTTTGCGGAACTGCGTTTGCAGAGCATTTCGCAATTGGGACAGATAGAACAGGCAATTGTGGAAAGTTCGGGCAGCATCAGTATCTTTTATTATCCGGATGAAGAGGTAAAATATGGATTGCCAATCATGCCGGACTCCCTGGATATTTGCCTTCAGTCTATACCTGACACTGACCGTTATTCGTGCACTTTTTGTGGTTACACCGAAACATTGAAACCTGCAGAGAAATATACTTGTCCTACCTGCGAAAAATGGAAATGGGTAAAGGCGAGTAATAAGAAACGTATTACATAGGCGTAGGGAGCGTATTCTTTCAAAGTCTCTCCTAAATGTATCCTCAACCTAAATATACTTCGGCAAATTTAGAAAGCTATTACTGCCTTTACATGGTCCCCTCAATTATTTAATATGCAAACTTTACCTGCTTATATCAGTATCGTTTTCATTCTAACTACCATTTATACTGTAGCAATGTTTGTTAGAGCTGCAAATGGAAACAGGACTGTTTTATTCATCCTGCTTGCATGGCTGGTATTGCAAGGAGTTGTTGCTTACAGTGGTTTTTATACCAATACTACAGGTGTACCGCCAAGGTTTATGTTAACAATAGGTCCGGCTCTGTTATGTATTCTCCTGCTCTTTGCCACATCAAAAGGAAGGCAGTTTCTTGACCGGTTGAATATGCAATCACTTACCCTGCTGCACCTTGCAAGAATACCCGTTGAGATAGTGTTATTGTGGTTGTTCGTACACAAGTTTATCCCACAGGTAATGACCTTTGAAGGACATAACTTCGATATTCTTTCCGGCATTACAGCACCAATTGTTTGGTACCTAACACGAATCAACACTAACCGGAAGCTATTATTGATGTGGAATATTGTTTGCCTTGGCCTGCTGCTTAATATTGTTATAACTGCTGTGCTTGCTGCCCCATTCGACTTTCAGCAAATCGCTTTCGATCAACCAAACATTGCTGTATTGTATTTTCCATTTGTGTGGTTGCCCGCGTGTGTCGTGCCTTTGGTGTTACTAAGCCACCTGGCTGCAATAAAATGGTTGGTGGTACCCGGCGGCAAAGCAACCATTTAACTTTTCTGATACACAGAGGTTAAATTTCTCCTCAACCAAAAGTTCTTAAATAATTAGGTATGGATAGCTGTTTTGTATAAGTGAAGAAACAATAACATTTGTATCAATTACTACTTTTTGCATTTCTTCTAACAGCTTTAACCTCCTCCGAAATTTCGTCCATTGTCATCTTAGAAAGTCCGTACTTTTCTGCAAGTTCTAAGCACTTATTCAAATTTTTGCGCACAAGCTCCTTTCGGATAAGCTTAATTAAATCAGAAAAAGTAAGGTTGTTTTGCTTTAACCCGAACTAATTAAATTTAGTATCCGAAATAGAAATATTCAAGGTGCGCATGTCTTAGTGTTTGTTCAAATTTAAATAATTTTTCAATCGCGATGTGCCCTGTCACGCACCATCCCGCATGCGTATAATAGGAGAAGGATAACCTGTAAAAGATAGGTCGAAGTAATTTTGAAAATGAAGCTGTTTCTAAACTAAGAACTCTATAACATTTGCGAAAAGTAAAGTAGTATTGCCTGCAAAAAAACCAGCAGTAAACAATGAATAAAAATGATCTCTCAATTGCTACCATTACCTGGGCACGCGATGAGGATGAGGAAAAATTACTAAGACAATCTTTACGACAGCTTGCTAAACTGGAGCTTACTGTTTTTATTACTGACGGTGGTTCGAATACCGGCTTCTTAGAATTTCTAAAAAGTTTCTCCAATTTTAATTTATTGGAAACAAAGGCAAAAGGGGTGTGGGCGCAGGTTAAGAACAGTTTATCAGAAGCTCATCGATCTGGTTCTCCATTCATCTTGTATACCGAACCTGACAAACAGAATTTCTTTGAAAAGGGACTTCCGCGTATGGTAGATGAAGTAATGGTGAATGAACGTTCAGGAATTATAACAGCCTCGCGTTCGGCTGTTGGGTTTGCTACTTTTCCCGCGTTTCAACAAATGGCGGAAACTACAATAAACAATTGCTGCGTCGAAATAATAAGCAGCGCTATCGATTACACGTACGGGCCTTTCATCCTGAACCGGCAATTGGTTCCTTATTTAAATTTGGTGCAGGAAGACATCGGCTGGGGTTGGCGGCCTTATACATTCAATATTGCTAATCGCCTTGGTTACAAAATAGAAGCATTCACAAATGATTTTTCGTGCCCTTTAACGCAGCAGAAAGACAACCAGGCTGAACGTATTTACCGGATGCGGCAGTTAGCCCAGAATATACAAGGCCTGGTGCTTTCAACAACTGTTGAGCTAAATAGTGCACACCGATAGTGAAGCAACAGGACGAAAAAACTTTATCGTTGTTAAGCCAATTGCTCCGCTTCCTTCACCACAGTAGTACAAAGGCCAAATTGAAATACAAATCCGAAAACGAGCTCTTATCGTTTTCGGAGGTCTTTTTTGGGGGGACAAGCAAAAAAGAAAATATTCTAAAGACAATACAAAGAACTAATGTTTTCCAAAGAACTCATTTTGAGCAGCTACTCTTTTTTTTCATTCGAAAATTAAGCAGTCGAAATAACTTCCACATTAATAGTCATTCATCTTTTGTCACTTTCTTTTCCTTGATGGGATACTATATACCTGTTAGACCAAAAAAGTTTTAAAGGTAGAAAACCATCGTATAACCATAATCGTATATTGAAGCACTACAATCATTTTCAGGGGTGATGATGATTTCGGGCTGCTTTTAATTAAGCAGCCTTTTTTATATAACACATAATACACCTCTGTATTGGTAGGTGAAGTTGACTAAACTCAATTCGTAAATGTGTTTTACTTCGCCTGTTTCTGTAGCTCCAATGGCACGTTACCAACCTTTGCCCGTGTTCAACAGAAAGGGTTAACCCATCTAAAGAACCACCTGAAAATAAAACAGTATTGAGAATAGGCTTTTCTCTTTTAATGTTCTTTTTATGATTAATATTTCTACAGGCGTGTTCTGCCACAGTCGTAAGAGCGATTGAATGAAGTGCAGCCAGGCAATCATAATTTTACTATCAATATTCAGTTGTATTTATAGATATTTACTTTCTAATGACTTTAATAATCTCTAAAACGTTTGTATGAAAAAGTTTGTTGTTTATAGTTTCTCAGCGACTATTTTAATGGCTGTCTTCAGTATTAATGCTTTCGCACAAAAACAAAAAAGCCCCTTATTCAACCATTTTGCTTTGTATATTTTCGATCTCACTAAAAGCACCGAATTTTATAAAAATATTGTACAGTTGGAAGTAATCCCCGAACCTTTTCATGATGGGAAACATACATGGTTTAGGGTTGGCAAAGGCAGTGCGCTGCAAATAATACAGGGAGCCAAAGAAATAACGCAGCATGACATGAACACGCACCTTTGCTTCAGTGTACCTTCTGTAGAAAAATTTATTGCCCGTCTTGATCAATTAAATATTCCATATGTCAATGCCCGGGGTGTAGCTCAATCAGTAACTGTAAGAGTGGACGGAGTAAAACAGATTTATTTTCAAGACCCCGATAATTATTGGATTGAAGTGAATAATGATAAGAATTAAGAGAACTTATATAAGGCTGTCTTCCTCAACGCAAGCAATACTCTGATCGCTAAACCTGTAACAGGATTGCAAAAAAGGATAGAAGTTTTACCAACCGCTCATATCTAATCCATTGACTTTCTTAATTAGGAAGAATTTTGATGCAATTTTTGCTACAATTATGTTGTAATTCTATTTAATGAGCAACCGGTAGAAGCTAAACATTCGCTTTTTACTAAACCGGTTTACGAAACAAGCGAAGGTGCCGGCCCAATTGTTTTGCTCTCCCTTTTTTCCACTACGCGCCTGTAAGTGTCTTCATCCACTGCCTTTTCACTTTTTGCAATTATAACGGTAGCCACTGTATTTCCTATAAAATTTATAATTGCCCGACCCTCACTCATAAACCTGTCGACACCTATTAATAAAGCAAGCCCTTCGATCGGTATAACTTTAAGAGCAGTTAGGGTAGATGCAAGTACAATAAAGCCGCTTCCGGTTACGCCTGCGGCCCCTTTGCTGGTAATAAGCAATATTCCTAATACAGTAAGCTGCTGGCCTAACGAAAGTTCAATATTAAAGACTTGTGCAAGAAAAATAACACTCATACTCAAATAGATGGTAGTGCCGTCAAGGTTGAAACTATACCCTGTGGGAATAACCAAACCAACAACTTCTTTCTCACATCCCGCTGCCTCAAGCTTTTGCATTACTGAAGGCAGTACTGCTTCGCTGCTGCTGGCACCCAATACTATCAATATTTCTTCTTTTATATACCCAAGCAATTTCCATAAGCTAAACTTGTAATAGCGGCAAACAAGGTTTAGCACTACAAATACAAAAAAGATGCAGGTGATATAAAAGCTAAGTAACAACTTACCTAATACTGCCAGGCTTGCAAAGCCGAATTTACCAATCGTATAAGCCATACCGCCAAAAGCCCCAATAGGACTCACCCTCATTACAATTTTTAGAATATTAAAAAGCACTTTATTGATTTTCTCAAAATTGATAAGTAAACTATTACCGGCATGCCCTAACCATTTTAACCCGACAGCAAACAGGATACTGAAAAATAATATTTGCAGAATGTCCCCTTTAGCAAATGCATCAATAATGTTTGATGGTACAATGTGTGCAAAGAACTCGCCCCAATTTATTTGGTGTGCCTGCTCAGAATATTCGGTAACCTTAGCATCAGGCACATGGCTAACAGGAATACCCGCACCGGGCTTAATAACATTCGCTACAATCAACCCAATAATAAGGGCAAGGGTAGTTACAACTTCAAAATATATGAGCGCCTTACCACCAACCCTGCCCACCTTCTTCATATCGCCTGCACCCGATATACCCGAAACGATGGTGAAGAATATAACAGGGCCGATAACCATTTTTATCATGTTGATAAAAGTCTCGCTGATAAGCTTGGCTGCAGGAGCAAACCCCGGAAACAACCATCCTGCAATTACACCCGCTATAATGCCAATAATCACCTGTACATATAGAACTTTCAGATACTTCACCGAATAGTTTTTAAACTTAGAATGCCAATGTAGTTAATTATTTACGAGTGTTGTATCAAAAGATAACAGGTATATGGTTAGTGGCTAAGCTATACTATCAACTTCAATTTGGGGGAACAAAATTATCCGTACTTGCTGTTAGAGAAATTGAAAAGAAGGCGCCTCAAAAATATAGGAGACATATTTACTTTTATGTTCTTTGTTTGAAGCGTGATTAGTTTTATTGCTGCAAATACGATAAGAATAGTACAAAGTTGTATTCTGATTATTACACAGTTCACTGAACTTCAACACCAACATACGGCTTACTGTAATATAAAAGAGACTGCCCTTGTGAGACAGCCTCTTGATTACTTTCGCTTAAATTAATTGTATTAGGTTGGAAGCTCGGTCACTTCATCCAATTTGTTTTCCGTAACAAAAGTGTCACGCAGGGTAGTGAATTCGGTTAATAAAGCGGCCGTTTCTGTCACTACCCCATCTGTATGCTCGAAAACATCAGGTAATTTTTCTTCTAATAATTTGTTACCAAGATTGATGTTCTCGGCTTCAATTTGCGCAATTTTTTTAATTAAGGCTGTTGAGCTGTTATTTACATCTTCTAACTCGCGAAGAATTTTGTTCATTATATTAAGTTTCTCCATCTTGTCCATAAATTCAGTTTTTAGTTAATTTAAGCATGCCACTAATACCATGCCCGCATGATGGTTTTTGCTAGTAAAGTATGCCATGTATGAAAACTGCATAGGAAAGGAAAATTATTTCCCTGTGTAGTTTTAAAGAAAGAATTACTCCTTAGGTAGTTTTATCTGGTAGCTCTTACCTCCGGATATTGTCAACGACTTTGATCTTAACCAGGGATTCAGAATTTTAATCATTTTATAGGTAGTACCATTGTCTAACGCCCATTGGGCAAGATTGGGGATAGATGACGATACAGTAACTGATTTTGTATCAAAAGGTTTATAGCCATTAGTATCATCAACCTGATAACCGACTTCTTTGGCATTACTGATTAGATACTTAAAGGTGAGTATACGAAAGATATACTTGTTTGTTTCGTCGGGTAATTGCAAATCGTAATAATTCTTGGTTTGCTGAAAGGTCGCCTGCCCATTATACCCGCCCATGCCGCAGTTGTAAGAAGCGGCTGCTGCTGTCCAGTTACCAAACTTTGCGTATGCCTGTTTAAGATACATACATGCTGCATTCGTTGATTTTATTATATCATACCGGTCATCCACATCGGGGCGTATTTCCAGGCCGTATCCAGGTCCGGTATAATTCATAAATTGCCAGAATCCTTTGGCTCCAACGCTGGAAGTAAGATTTTGAAGATTACTTTCTGCAACGCATAAATACTTAAAATCATCAGGTATGTCGTTTGCCTTTAACCTTTCTTCAATAATTGGAAAGTAACGTTTAGACAGCTTTAAGATATAGCTGATATGGCCGGGGTTATTATAATTGTAGATAAGCTCCCGGTCAAAAGCTTCTCTTATTTCCCATCTTTCCAGCGGAACTTTCTCTTCTGCAAATGTCATTTCATCGGGCACTTCGGGTAAATAAAACTGCCGTGCCGGAAACTTTCTTTCTGCCTTTTCTTTCTGCTCATTTTCTCTAAAGGCAAGCTGGGCAATAAAGAAAATACCCGTTATCACACCCAAGGAAAAATAGATAATTAATCTTGTTTTGTTTGTCATATATATCCCCTTTTTTCTGATAATAAAATCAGTCCAACAGTACTAAAAAGTGTCCTGCAAATTAAATCAGAGAAAATTGTAATATGCATAAGAAGACAGTTTTTTCATTGAAAACATAATATTTCCTTCACATTATACTTTGGAACTTTAAGTGTTATCGTATAAATTTGCACTCCGGTTTATATAATATTGTTTAACCGCATTTAAATTTCTATTTAAGATGCCAGTAAAAATGAGACTTCAAAGACACGGAAGTAAAAAACGTCCCTTTTACTTTATAGTAATCGCTGACGCCCGTGCACCCAGAGATGGTAAGTTTATCCAAAAACTTGGAACTTACAACCCTTTGACTGTTCCTGCTACCGTACAGTTAGATCGCCAGAAGGCGTTAGATTGGTTGCACAAAGGTGCCCAACCAACCGACACAGTTAGAAGAATTCTTTCCTTTAAGGGAGTGCTTTATCTGAAACACCTTTTACGCGGAGTTGGCCTTGGTTTATTTGATGAGGCGACAGCGATGCAAAAATTCCAGGTGTGGCATAACGATCATGAAGCGCAGATTAAAAAGCGAAGCGACGATAACCGCAGAAACCAGCGAACCAGAAGAAATCCTCCTGTTGTACGTCGCGTTGAGAGGGGAAATGATGCTCCGGTACAAGGGCCGAATGAAGCTTAAAAATTTATGTTCGAATAATATCTTTCAAAGTCCCGAACTTTTAGTTTGGGACTTTTTAATATCTGTTGGAATGGTGATTGAATACTTTACCAGGTCTTCTAAACGTGTTAGAACTATAGTCTACAAACCTGAAAATTAGTTGATGAAAGATTATTTCAGCATAGGAAAAATTGTTGCAACACATGGCTTAACCGGCGAGGTTGTACTAGAACATGCATTAGGAAAAAAGACAGATTTAAAGGGACTTGAAACTATTTTTATTGAAGAGCGAAAGGGATCTTTTTTACCTTACTTTGTTGAGGGCAGCAAGCTCAAAAATCAGCACGAAGTTTATCTTAAGCTTGAAGGTTTTAGTACAAAAGAAAGTGCACGAAGACTTAATCAAAGAGAAGTTTGGTTACTTAAAGAAGATTTTGATAAGTATGCCGGAAAATCTTCACCTATTTCCTTACTGGGCTATATGATGATTAACGAAGGAGAAGAAATAGGTGAAGTGATTGAAGTAATAGATCAGCCACTGCAGGTTCTTTGCAAAATAATATACCGGGGAAATGAAGCTCTCATACCTCTGCATCATGAAAGCCTGAACAAAATAGATAAGAAAAACAGGCACGTGCATGTTACTTTGCCGGATGGCTTGTTAAACATATATTCCTCTAACACGTAAGTTGGAGCTTACAGTTGTTTCCGCTTCATTTTCAGTGACAAATTTCAACGCTCTTTCAGCCTGTAAAACATGACGATGGTTATGAGCGATTAAAAAATTGAAAACATCGCCCAGCGCATAGCCCGGGAAGTTTCCATGTATATGATTTGAACTAAAATAACCAAAACATTTTATACGGGTTGCAGCTTTCAATTATTACTTTTATTAGAGAAATGGCCACTCCCCAACGTTATATTGCTCATTTTGATCTTGACAGTTTTTTTGTTTCAGTGGAGGTTTTAAAAAATCCTTCGCTAAAGGGAAAGGCTGTTATGGTTGGTGGTCATAGCGAACGTGGAGTGGTTGCGGCGTGCAGTTACGAAGCAAGAAAGTTTGGAATACATAGCGCTATGCCGATGAGGAAGGCAATGAAACTTTGTCCGCATGCAATTGTAGTAGGTGGAAGCCATGGAGAGTATGGCCGCTATTCTAGATGGGTTACGGATATTATTGCATCAAAGGCACCGCTGTTTGAAAAAGCTTCAATCGATGAGTTTTATCTTGACTTGACAGGAATGGATAAATATTTTGATCCATACCAATGGACGATTGGCCTGAGGCAGGAAATAACTGATAAAACCGGTTTACCCATTTCCTTTGCTTTAGCAAGTAACAAGCTTATAGCAAAAATTGCAACAAACGAAGCAAAGCCTAATGGATTTATGCAGGTTCCTGCCGGTTTCGAAAAACAATTTCTTGCCCCATTAAAGGTTGATAAAATACCTGGTGTTGGCGATCACCTCTACCAAGCTTTACTGGCTTTAGGAATACAAACAATAAATGATCTTTCAAATTTCGGAGCAGCAGCTTTGAAAAAACATCTTGGTCAACATGGCGTTGACTTGTGGAATAAGTCGCAAGGAATTCATAACGGCCTTGTGTCTTCTTATCATGAAGCAAAATCAATTTCTACAGAAAACACGTTTGAAGAAAATAAAACAGACACACAGTTTTTGTTGTCTGAATTGGTGCGCATGACTGACCGGGTAGGATATGAACTTCGGCAGGATGGAAAACTGGCCGGTTGTGTTGCTGTAAAAATTCGTTATGGAGATTTTACAACCTTTTCTAAACAAACCTCTATTGATTGTACTTATAGAGATGATGAGCTTATAACAACGGCAAAAGACCTTTTTAGTAGATTATACAGGCAGGGAACGCCGGTAAGACTGCTGGGCGTACGAGTAAGTGATCTTACCAATAATCCCATTCAGGCGAACTTGTTCGACGACGCAGGCAAAAAGAGCGAATTGTATAAAGCGATAGATGACGTAAAAAATAAGTTTGGGAAATATGCCCTAAAAAAGGGCCGGACAGTAAATAAAGATTCGCGGATATAGGAGATTGATAGATTTAAAATTACTTTAGTAAGTATTTGAAAGTATTACTCTACTCTTTTAGTAGGGATATTATATATTTGCACCTTATTAATTTTAAAACTGATTATTATGAGTTTACGTTTAGGAGATGATGCTCCAAATTTTACAGCAAATTCTAGCATAGGCGAAATAAATTTTTACGAATATCTTGGCGATAGCTGGGGTGTTTTGTTTAGTCATCCGGCAGATTATACACCCGTTTGTACCACTGAATTAGGCCGCACAGCTAATTTGCAAGCTGAGTTTGAAAAGCGAAATGTAAAAGTGCTTGCCTTAAGTGTTGACCCTGTTGATAAACACCATGGCTGGATCAACGATATTAATGAAACACAAAATTGCAATGTGGAATTTCCAATTATTGCTGATGAGGACAGAACGGTAGCTCATTTGTACGACATGATACATCCAAATGCTTCGTTAACTGCTACGGTTCGTTCATTGTTTATAATTGGTCCTGATAAAAAGGTAAAATTAACTATCACTTACCCTGCAAGCACCGGCCGCAATTTCTTTGAAATTTTACGTGTGATAGACAGCCTTCAACTTACTGCTCATCATAGTGTAGCCACTCCCGCAGACTGGAAAGAAGGTGAAGATGTAATTGTTGTTCCTGCGGTAAGCACCGAAGATGCAATTAAAAAGTTTCCTAAAGGTGTAAAAATAGTGAAGCCGTATTTGCGCTACACTCCGCAGCCAAATAAATAACCAGTTGGTGATGATTTAGAAAGATGAAGTTTAAGTTAATACTTAAATAAATTCTATAGAACCCAAGAGCCTGTTGAAGTATCTTCAGCAGGCTTTTTCGTTACTTCTCTTGTGCCTGTTATAGCTAATTTCTAAATCATTGCATGTTCTAAACGTTTGACAGACTTTAGGGACTATTCATAATCTTCCCGTTCTAAATTTTATATTTTGAAGAGATTGCATAGATGTAGTGAATAGAACACGGATGACACTGATTTAACAAATAATCACGGTTCAGATTTTTTAAAGCTGGGTCTGTGTTCCCATTATTTCATTCAGGCAGCTAAAATTATGACAGCCATAACTATTCCTTCACAAATAGAGGTACGGATTATGCCTTTAAATTAGGCAACGAAACAAAAGATTGAGATGAAAAAACAATACGCACTTCTTCGTAATAATATACAAATTGGTCTTTTCACACTTAAAGAAATTTCGAAAATTGAACTCCTGCCTAC